>JANMHN010000377.1:0-5696 GCA_031375185.1 Allobosea sp.
GCAAGACGCTTGTTGAGCACGCCATAGAGGCGGTTGGTTTCCTTGATGTAACGCTCGATCGCATAGGGAATTTTCTCGGGCGCATAGATACTGAAATGGTGGTTCTGGCCGAGCATCGGCCCAAAACCGCCCATCTGCCACATCAGCCACTGGTCGACCTCGACACGGCCACGTTCGTCGGCAGGATAGAACTGACCTGTCTTGCGCCCCAGATATTGCAGGATCGCTCCTGATTCGAACACCGAGATCGGCGCACCGTCAGGCCCATCGGGGTCGATGATCGCAGGCATGCGGTTGTTCGGCGAAAACGCCAGAAACTCAGGCTTGAACTGATCGCCGGCAGAAATGTTCACCGGGATGACATTGTAGGCAAGGCCCATCTCCTCCAGCGCGATGGAGATTTTCCAGCCATTCGGCGTTGGCCAATAGTACAGGTCAATCGGGTTCCGGGGGGCATGGGCCATGTGTCTCTCCTGTTGCATTACCCTCAACCTAAACACTGTCACGCATGTTTGCGACCTGCGTTGCTGCAGACATGCCGCCTGTCCGGTGCAATGGGCGCTGTTGCAATTCACATGACCGCGATTAAACATGGTGACCTGGGTTAGTCACATCCGGCAGGCCCGGACCGGCCTGTTGCCATTGCCCTTTGGAGACACTCACATGATCATTCGTATCGCAGCAGCCGCAGCATTTGCCTTCGCAGCCACCGGTGCCGTGGCTCAGACCGCCGCCCCGGTGCCAACCAATCCGCTGCAGCCCCGCGTGGTACGCCCGGCGCCAGCCACTCCCGCGCAGGCGGCCCCCGCCCCGGCAGCGCCGGCACAGGCGGCACCAGCCAAGCCGAAACGCGAACGCTCGGCCGCGCAACTGGCGAATGACGACCGCATGCGCAAGTGCGGCGCCGAATGGCGCGGAAACAAGGCAGCCTTGTCAGCCCAGGGCAAGACCTGGCGCGTGTTCAACGTGGAATGCCGCGCGCGCCTCAAGGCTGCGGGCCAGTAGGATTGGGCGTTCGCTACGCTCACAGAATATCGTCTGGATTCCGGGTCCCCTACGGGGCAAGCCGCTTCAGGCCCCGGAAGTACGAACGAGATTGTGCGCGTTTCCGGGGCTGAGTAGCGTCAGCGGATCAGAACCCGGAATGCAGAGACCAAACCTGTGAGCGCAGCAAACTCCGTATGACTTACCGCTGCCCATCCCATTTGCTGATGGCGGATGCGGCCAGACCGCCCATTCGCGCATGGGGCCGACCGCCGGTTGACATGCACAGCGCGAACAGGATTTCATCAGGACGTGGCGCATCCGGCACAGCGCAGGTGATCGCATCGAAATGCGAGCGGACATACGCCGCGTCCTTGTGATGGATCGGCAGGTCGATGGCCGTGCCCATGGCTGCGACCTTGGCCGTTGAGGGCACGATGGCCAGAGCCTGCCCGATCAGTTCGCGCATCGCATAGCCGCCCGGCACGTGCCAGAGTGCGCCATGCTCGATCTCGCCGGAGACACCCACGATGGAACCCTTGCCATAGGCTTCGACCTCGGCGGGTTTGATGCCCATGGCGGCACACAGCCGCGTCGAACACTCAAGGCCCAGCGGCTTCAACTCGTCCATAAACCACTGCACGTCAGGCTCATAGCGCCCTGCAAACGGGTTCTGGATGATAGCCGCGACCCAGCCCTTGCGAGCGGGTTTCTCAAGGACAGGCCCGCCGTCATGGCGAATATCCTCGACATACGTGACGATCTTTCGAAGATTTACAGCCATTTTCGTGTTCCGGTTTCGAGAAGGGGCCAAACGCCCAGGGTCGTCGTCTGGCCCTGGAGACTGAGCGCGGCATCCGCGATCAGGCCGCGCCGCAAAAGCTCTTCGGCGAAGCGAAGGCCAGGTTCGACAGCCTGGGTTATCTCCTGCTGCGAGAGCGGAGGCACCAGCACAGTGACGAGCTGTGCGCCGAGATCACTGTCAGGATCAAGATCGGAGGCCATGCGCCGCACGATCCGGGGGTGATCCAGATTGACCGCATTCGCCACCAACGTCACGGCGGCATCAGCCAGAGCGGCATTGGCGGCCAGCACGGTCACCGAATCAGCGATACCCAGCGAGAATGAACGGCCCTGAGCGCCTGATGTCGCGATCCCCCTCACCGGCTGCTCTGCCTTCAAATGAAGCGAGGCACTGGAAATCGGCACGCGCGAACGGGAGAAATCACCCATCACGCCAATGTCCAGCGCCTCACCCGGCGCAAGATGCACGGCGATGTCGCCGCCATCATTGACGAAGGCCTTGTCCAGATCGGCCACTTCGCACATCACGGCCAGCAACTCATCTGCCACAGCGCCAGCCACGGCTGCCATCGGTGTGATGAAATGACCCTCGAACGGCAGGCAGGCCTGCACCATGCGCCGCGCAACGGGCGTGCTGACATCCTTGATGTTCGCGACAGGGCGGCGCAGCGTTGGCAACTCCGAGACCAGTTCAGCCAGAAGCACCTCGAAACGCGAGGCCGCCGCCCGGTAGGCAGCTTCGACCTGCCGATCCTTGCCCCATGCCTTCAGCACAAGACTGATCGGGCCATGCTGCATGTGCAGTTGGCCGCCGACCAGTTCCTGAACAAGAGGGCGATCCCACATGCGGCTCAACCCAGTTTTGCGATCATGGCCAGAAAATCTGCCGCCTCTGCCTCTGACAGTGGCGCAAGTGTTTGTCGAGATACATCGCCAGCTATGCTTTTCATCGCGGCAATGGCTTCGTATCCATCCGGCGTCAGCGCGACATTGACCAGCCGTCCATCCTTCGCATCGGGACGAAGTGACACCCAGCCGCGTTTTGCCAGTCTCCCGACAACGCTGAAGATGGTCGAGGGGTCCATGGCGGTCAGACGGCCCAGGAGATTCTGAGACGTCGGCCCCATGTCATCGAGCTTGGCCATCGCGGCAAACTGTGTCGGTGTCACGGCAAAGGGAGCCATGACCGTGTTGAACTGTTCCGTGGCGCGCTGTTGAGCCTTGCGCAGCAAAAAACCGACCTGATCCTCCAGGCGGTACGCCTGTGCGCTGTCGGGCTTGATCAGATGTGGTCTGGCCAGTTTTTCCATGTTCAGGGCATACCCCTGGCTTTCGGCCATGGATTGCTGCTGGCCCACGGTTCGATCCTCGCCTGCGAAGCGAAGGCCCCGATCACATCCTCCATGCTGACAATGTCCCCCATGTGCCCGCCAAGCTGCGCATAAAGCGCGCGTGGCAACGTGAACTCGATGGGAGCGACGATCGCAGGTGTCGGCACATAACCGAATGAGCCCTTTGGCATCCGCGTGACATCAGCCATCACGGTGATGCCGCCACCTGCCCAGATGTGAGCCGGCGCGCCGCCGAGCGTTACACGCGTCTCGCCCTTCGCCACGGAGCGTGTCAGCAGCACCGGATTTTCGCTCACGCCGGCGCGAAGCGAGCCGCCAGCGCCAGCCATGAACAGCACGGAGCACAGCGATGGTTCGCAATTCTCGCCAATGCGATCCACCACCAGCCGGACGGCGTCCGGCATCTCGGCAGGCACCGGCAGGAGGTTGTCGTCGAGAACGCAAAAGAGTGCGTCCTCGCCTGTGGTCGACGTCAGGAGCAGGCGCATGCCCGGCCATGCCACGGCGGCATCGATCTTCTGGATGACCTGAAGCGGATCCGAAATGTCGGTGCCGCCCCAGCCCAGCCCCGGATTTGCCACCTGGAAATAGCGCCCAGGCGTGGACTTTCGCCCACGCACCCGGATGCCGCCTGGCCGCATGTCGAGCACACGCCCGGCCTGATGCTCGGTCAGCACCCCGGTGATGTGGTCATCGACCACGATCACCTCGTCGACATGGCCAAGCCATTGCTTTGCGAAGATGCCCACGGTCGCCGAGCCACAGCCGACACGCATGCGCTCCTCCGGCTTTCCGTCGACAATCGGCGCGGCATTGGCCTGAGCGATCACGCTGTGTCCACCCGGAATGCTCATCTCGACCGCTTCGCCGGAGCACAGTTTGAGCAGCGTCTCGCAGGTGACATTGCCCTCTTTCTTCGAGCCGCCGGTGAGATGGCGCACGCCGCCGATGGACAGCATCTGCGAGCCATACTCGGCGGTGGTGACATGCCCGACCTGCTCACCACCCACCATGATCGGCGCAGCTTCCGGCCCCAGATGGCGGTCGGTATCGATCTTCACCTTGACGCCGCAATACGAGAAAATGCCCTCGGTCACGACCGTGACGGTATCGACGCCCTCGTGGCTCGACGAGACAATGAACGGCGCGGGCTTGTAGTCGGGATACGTCGTGCCCGAGCCGACACCCGTGATGAAGGTGCGGGACGGATCGAGCGGTCGGCCATCCCAGTCCGTGCCGGCAAACTCGACGAGCTTGCCGCCGCCATCGACCGTGCGCTGCATCAGCAGCACGGGGTCGGTGCGCACCAGTTGCCCCTCGACATTGGCATAGCGCGAGCAGGCCCCGGAGCGACCCGGCCTGATCCGGCACAGTACCGGGCAGGCATCACAGCGCACGATGCCATCAGCCTCGGCGACACCGAACTTGGCCGAGCGCGCGGCAGTGGAAAGGGCGTCGGTCATGAGGCGACACTCCCAAGCTCAAAAATAAGCCCAAAAAAACGCCCGAAAATCCTCATCCTGAGCCCGTCGAAGGAGGAGCTCCAGCAAGGACACATCTGGAGTTCATCCTTCGACGGGCTCAGGATGAGGATCGAGGAGTGACCGCCCATCACACCCTCCCCTTCAGCGCGGCCCAGAGCCTGTGCGGCAGCACCGGAACCTGCGTGGTGCGCACGCCGCAAGCATGACGGATGGCAGACAGGATCGCGGGTGCCGTAGCTACAAGAGCCGGTTCACCGACGCCCTTTGCGCCGTAAGGCCCTGTCGGCTCCGGGTCTTCGATCAGATAGGTCTTGATCGGCGGCATGTCGCCCGTGGTGGGGATGAGATAGTCGTGCAGGTTCTCGGTCTTGCCCGGGATGAATTCCTCCATCAGAGCAAGACCAAGGCCCTGCGCGATGCCGCCATGGATCTGCCCCTCGATCAGCGTGGGGTTGATCGCCCGGCCCACATCGTGCGCGGCGATGATGCTCAGCACCTTGACGGTGCCAAGCTCGACATCGACCTCGACCTCGGCGATCTGCGCTGCGAAACCATAGGTGCCATAGGGAATGCCCTGCCCTTCGGAATCAAGACTTGTGGTCGGGGGATCCCAGGTGGCGATGCCTTCAAGCACGACGCCGCTGTTGTCCACCGGAAGGCCGCCAAGATCGACGTTGCGCACCGTTTCGCCATCGCTGACGCTTAACATCCGGCCCGTTAGCGAAAGCGTGGCATCCGGCCCGGAATTGGCCAGTTTGAGGATGCGCGCCCTCAATGCCTCTCCCGCCAGCCGCGCCGCATTTCCGGACACATAGGTCTGGCGCGAGGCTGATGTCTTGCCAGCGTCGGCTGTGAGATCCGTGTCGCCGACCACCAGCGTGAAAGCCGCCACAGGCAGGCCCACCGCCTCAGCCGCAACTTGCGTCAGGATCGTGGTCGATCCCTGTCCGATATCGACCGCGCCGTTCCAGAACGTGAGCTTGCCGTCGGCGCCTAGCGTGATCCGCATGGTGGAGGGGTTCGACATCGAGGTGTTGCCGCAGCCGTACCACATGCAGGCGATGCCAGCACC
>JANMHN010000388.1:0-15363 GCA_031375185.1 Allobosea sp.
TTGGCCAGTTCTGACGCATCAAGGGACATCGCGTTCTCCGTTCGGCTCCGGCAGCCGCACCGTCACGGTGGCAAGTGCTGCCAGGCCTTCCGATCGGCCTGTGAAACCCAGCCCTTCAGATGTCGTGGCCTTGAGGCCGACCTGGTCAGGCCTGATTGAAGCGATCCCCGCAATCCGTGCCAGCATGGCGCTTCGATAAGGGCCGATCTTTGGCGTCTCACACACCAGGCTGATGTCGAGATGATCGATGATCCCGCCACGCGCCCTGAGCCGTTCGCACGCAAAAGCAAAAAACTGGTCTGACGCGGCCCCGCGCCACCGGGGATCACTGGGCGGGAAATGCACGCCGATGTCGCCATCCCCGATCACGCCGAAGATGGCATCGCACAGCGCGTGCAGGGCGACATCGCCGTCCGAGTGGGCGACGACACCCCGATCATGCGGAATGTTCACGCCGCAAAGCCACACATGATCACCCTTGCCAAAGGCATGCACATCATATCCGGTCGCGACACGGGCCAGCATGCTGGGCGCTGTCACCATCCGCGCTTCAGCCATGACAAAATCCTCCGCTGTCGTGAGCTTGATGTTGGCGGGATCGCCGGGAAAGGTCGCAACTGGCAGGCCTGCCCATTCGACCAGCCCGCCATCATCAGTGGCATCCTGGTAGCCAGCTTTCGCCGCTGCAGAATGGGCCGTTCTGACAAGGCCAAACCGGAAGGCCTGCGGGGTCTGCACTGTATGCAGGCTGGTGCGATCAAGCGTCTCGGACACGTTGCCTGCCGCATCAACACGCTTGACGGTGTCTGTCATGGCCATCACCGGCACGGCGGCACCATGATCTGTTGCGGCTTCGATGGCCCGCCTGATAATGTCCTGGCTGATGAACGGGCGTGCCGCATCATGGATCAGGATGATGTCGCTGTCCCCGGCCAAGTGGCCAAGGGCTTCCAGACCATTGCTGACGGTCTGCATGCGGGTTGTGCTGCCATGAGCATGCCGGGTGATGCGATGGCTGACGGCAGGGTCAATGCGATCGAGGGCCTGCTGATACAGGTGCGTGTCATCCCGGTGGATGACCACCTGCACAAGATCGACCAGATCGCTCTTGAGGAAAGCCTGCAACGTCTGTGTCAGCACCGGAACACCCGCAAGTTTGCGGTACTGTTTCGGAATGCCGCCGCCAGCACGCACGCCTCGTCCTGCAGCTACGACAAGGGCGATCACGCGTGGCTGGGTGGGATGTTGCTGTGCCATGTCCGGTCTTCTAGCTGGCGCGCACCGTATCCGTCACCCCCTGCACGCCATATCCGGATTTGCACGGATCATAAAAACATTTGCCGCACTGCACAAAAATGCTTAAATGAAAGGCAGTATGGTGGTTGATCAAAAAATAGGCGTTTGTTGGCCTGCAGCCTTTCCTGATTCAGGGAGCGGGCCTCGCGTGGCGCTTGCGCCGATGTCCGGCATCACAGACGTGGTGCTCAGGCGCATCGCGATGAGGCTCGGGGCCAGTTATGTGGTTTCCGAAATGGTTGCGTCGGACGAGTTCGTGCGTGGACATGAAGAAACCCGGCTCAGGGCGGAGGGAAGGGGCGTCGCCCCCCACATCGTTCAACTCGCCGGCTGCGAGCCGATCTGGCTCGCCGATGCGGCGCGGCTTGCACAGCAATCGGGTGCCGATGTCATCGACATCAACATGGGCTGTCCGGCCAAACGGGTCACGGGGGGCTGGGCAGGCTCGGCGCTGATGCGCAATCCCGATCATGCTGTCGCACTGGTGGAGGCGGTGGTTGGGGCTACTTCGCTTCCTGTCACCGTGAAGATGCGTCTTGGCTGGGATGATGCAAGCCTGAACGCCCCCGAATTGGCGGAGCGTGTGGTCCATGCGGGCGCAAGGGTGATCACGGTCCATGGCAGGACACGGCAGCAGTTTTACAAGGGCAAGGCTGACTGGTTGGCCATCGCAGCCGTCCGCGCAGCCATACCAGGTGTGCCGCTGGTGGCGAACGGTGACATTGCAACGCTTTCGGACGCAAAGGCATGCCTTGCTGCCACCGGCGCCGACGGTCTCATGATCGGGCGTGCTGCTCTGGGCCGCCCCTGGCTTCCGGGACTGCTGGCACAGGCCCTGAACAATGGCACAATGCCTCCCGAGCCGGATCTTGGCACCAAGCTGGCTGCAACCGCTGAACATTACGAAGGGCTGCTTGAGGTGATGGGCGCTGCCGCCGGGGTGCGCCATGCCCGCAAGCATCTTGCGGCAGCGCTTGATGATGCCAGCCTGCATGGTGCTGATCGCGCACAAGATCTGAAGCAGGCCATCTGCACATCATGCGATGCCCGCCAGGTCATGTCGCTTTTGAGAGAGGCTTTTTCCTGCCACCTGCCAGCATCTGCTGCAGCCTGAAAGGTCACGGGGCACATCATGATTGCCAATTTCATTTCGCTATCCGGTGCAGGACGGCTCTCGGATCAGGTTTTCGGCGTTTTGCCGATCCCGATCATCATCGTTGATGGTGATGGCATTGTCAGTGAAGCCAACAACGCCGCTGAAGATTTCCTGCAGGCAAGCCTGCCGGTGCTGCGGCGCATGACGCTTGGTGAATTGCTGCCGTTCGGCTCGCCCGTCCTGTCACTTGTCGATGAAGTCCGCCGCCGTGGTTCCAGCGTGTCGGAATACCGGATCGACATCAGTTCGCCGCGGCTGGGCAAGGACAAGGTCGTCGATGTGTTCGCCACGATCCTGCGCGAGCCGGAGAAGGCGGTCGTGCTGATGTTCCAGGAGCGCACGATTGCCGAGAAGATGGACAGGCAACTGACCCACCGCGGTGCTGCGCGCTCGATGACGGCGCTCGGAGCCATGCTTGCGCATGAGATCAAGAATCCGCTGTCTGGCATTCGTGGTGCCGCTCAATTGCTGGAAATGTCCGTGCCGGACGAAGACCGCGTCCTGACCAGGCTGATCTGTGACGAGACGGACCGGATCGTGAAACTCGTCGAGCGGGTCGAGATGTTCGGTGATGAGCGGCCGGGAGATCGCACCACCGTCAACATTCATGACGTGCTCGACCATGTGCGGCGCCTTGCAAGCTCGGGTTTTGCACGGCGCGTGCGGATTTCGGAGAGCTACGATCCCTCGCTGCCTCCGGTTTATGCAGTCAGGGACCAGCTTGTTCAGGTTTTTCTGAACCTGCTTAAAAATGCAGCAGAAGCGCTTGACGATGGCAGCCCTGAAGCGGAGATTGGCATCTCGACGGCTTTCAGGCCTGGCATCCGCATGCAAGGTCCGGGGCAATCGGAGCGGATCGCGCTGCCACTCGAGATTTGCATCCGGGACAATGGCGTCGGCGTGCCACCAGACATTCATCCGCACCTGTTTGATCCGTTCGTGACCACCAAGGCCCAGGGCAGTGGCCTCGGACTTGCACTTGTCGCGAAGATCATAGGGAACCATGGGGGTATCATCGAATGTGAATCCGTGCCGAAACGCACGGTTTTTCGTGTCCTGCTCCCTATTCACCGGTCTTTCGATGGCCGCCACGTTTAAACGACGTTCGATGGGATATCACCATGCCTAACGGCAGTATCATTATTGCTGATGACGATGCCGCCATCCGGACCGTCCTCAACCAGGCCTTGTCCCGTGCGGGTTATGAAGTGCGTGCCACAGGGCAGGCGGCCACGCTCTGGACCTGGGCTGCGCAAGGGTTGGGCGATCTCATCATCACCGATGTCGTGATGCCTGACGGAAACGCTTTTGACATGCTGCCACGCATCAAGCGTGTGAGGCCCGATGTCCCGATCATCGTGATGAGCGCACAGAATACGTTCATGACCGCAATCAAGGCCTCCGAGCGGGGGGCCTATGAATATCTGCCAAAACCTTTCGATCTGAAGGAGCTTGTCGCCATCGTTGGCCGCGCCCTGTCGCGCCCGCGCGGCGAGATGTCGGGCGTGCAGGGAGCCGACGCAGAGGAAATTCCTCTGGTCGGCCGCTCGCCTGCCATGCAGGAGATCTACCGGGCGCTGGCACGGCTGATGCCGATCGACCTCACGGTCATGATCAACGGCGAGTCCGGCACGGGCAAGGAACTCGTTGCGCGCGCGCTGCATGATTACGGCAAGCGTCGCGCGGGGCCTTTCGTGGCCGTCAACATGGCCGCCATTCCACGTGACCTGATCGAGTCCGAATTGTTCGGCCATGAGAAGGGAGCGTTTACTGGGGCGCTGCAACGCAGTGCCGGTCGCTTCGAGCAGGCTGAAGGCGGAACGCTGTTTCTCGACGAAATCGGCGACATGCCGATGGAAGCCCAGACCAGGCTTCTCAGGGTCTTGCAGCAAGGCGAATACACAACTGTCGGCGGGCGGACACCGATCAAGACCAATGTGAGGATCATTGCCGCCACCAACAAGGATCTGCGTGTTTCGATTCATCAAGGGCTGTTCCGCGAGGATCTGTTTTTCCGGCTGAATGTCGTGCCGATCAGGTTGCCGCCCCTCAGGGAGCGGGTCGAGGACATACCGGATCTGGTGCGGCACTTCTTCGCTGTGGTGGAAAAGGAAGGATTGTCGCGCAAGCAGCTCGACAGCGAGGCAATGGACCTGCTCAAGCGCCATCGCTGGCCGGGCAATGTCCGCGAACTCGAAAATCTGGTGCGTCGTCTTGCTGCCCTTTATCCGCAGGAAACCATCACCGGCCCGATCATCGATGCCGAGCTTGTGCCATCAAACGTGATGCCGATGTCCGGAATGCCGGACAGGCCCGAATCGATTTCAGGCGCTGTGGAACGGCAGATGGGCAGCTATTTCGCAGGATATGGCGACAATCTTCCGCCGCCCGGACTTTATCATCGCGTTCTGCGGGAAGTCGAAGCACCCCTCATTGCCGCCGCACTCGCGGCGACGCGCGGCAATCAGATCAGGGCTGCGGAATTGCTCGGTTTGAACCGCAACACCTTGCGCAAGAAAATTCGTGAACTGGACATGCACATCCTGCGCTCCGCACGCTGACAATGCCTGTTGAGAGGTTCGGCTGAGGTGCTCAGGTTTCTGAAAACCGGCCCCAAAACTGTCATATTTTGACAACACCGTTGCATCCTTGCATCACCCGGTGCAAGTTGGTGGCGGGATTCCGGTTCGTGGCCGGATGCCGACATGTTGGTACGGCGTTTTGGACGGCCATGGGCAAGAACGGTCTGGTTTTGTGATCACGGCCTGGTGTCGATCCTGATCGCAGGTCACGATATGCTCACGGGCTGGTCACGCCTGACATAGATGGATCCAGCGGGCTGGTTCGCCTGCGCAACACAATGGCTTTTGGGCTTGTCCACAGACACTCAACCGACACTTCAGGGGCAGCCTGATCTTAACACGGGGCATGTCGGCGCGTGGGTCGGATTTGTGCTGGTCGTGCTGGCGCTCACCTCAGCCCTTCTGACATTCCTCGTCATTTCCGGCTCCACGCCCATTCAGCCGGTCCATCGTGTCGTGGTCAGCCTGTTTGTCATCAATGCGATGATCATCCTGGCGTTGCTGTCGCTGGTCCTGTGGCAGGGTTATGCCCTGTTCAAAGCCCGGAGGAGGGGTGCCGCCGCCGCAGGGCTGCATGTGCGCATCATCCTGCTGTTCGGTCTTGTTGCGGCGCTGCCAGCGATGCTGGTGGCCGTCATCGCCACCATCACCCTCGAAAAGGGCCTCGAACCCTGGTTTTCAGACCGGATGCGGGAGGTGATCTTCAAATCCGTCGAGGTCGCCGATACCTATACCACCAGTCAATGCACCAACCTTGCCCGTGAGATCCGTCTGTTGGCAGGCGATATTTCGGGTGCTCGCGAAATTTTCGACAACGAACGCGCGATATTCGAGAATTTCCTGACGGTCAGGGCGCGGGCGCTGGGGCTGCCCATCGTCTTCATGGTGAAGCCACCCTACGAGGTCGTGTCACGGGCGCAACTGACCGTGCTGCCGGACCCGCCGCCACTTGTCCCCGAGACATTCGACGATGCCCGCGCCACGGATGACCCGATCTGCACGGCGAGCAGCGAGACCCGCATCTTCAGCGCCCTGATCAGGCTGCCTGAATATCCTGATACATTCCTGCTTGTTGCCCGGCAGGTTGATGCGCTGGCGGTCGAGTTTCCGGCCCAGGCCAGGAATGCAGCCGTGGAGTATCTGTCGATCGATGCACGGCGAAAAGGGGTGCAGATCGCCTTCGGTTCGATGTATGTGCTGATTTCGCTGACGGTGCTGCTCTCTGCGGTCTGGTTCGGCTTGAGCTTCGCTGACCGGTTGGTGGCCCCCATCCGCCGGCTGATCCACGCGACCGACCAGGTGGCAACGGGCAACTTCTATGTGCAGGTTCCCGTCAAGCGGACGGAGGGCGATCTGGCTCATCTTGGAGAAACTTTCAACAAGATGACCTCCGAACTCAGGCGGCAGCGTGACGGGCTGGTGGCGGCCAGCGATGTCATCGACCGCAGGCGCAGGTTCACCGAGACGGTTCTTGCGGGCGTTTCCGCCGGCGTCATCGGCCTCGACAATCATGACAACGTGACCTTGCTCAACCGCTCGGCAGAGGCATTGCTGGGCACCGACAGGCGCGGCATCGGCACATCTTTGAAACTGCTGGCTCCGGAACTGTCGGACACGATCACCGAAGCCCGCCAGATGCGCCAGCGCATGTTGAGTTCACAGGTTGTGCTGATGCGTCAGGGGCGGGAGAGAACGCTGAATGTGCGGGTCTCGCGTGAGGGGGACGCGCCGGAACTCGGACTGGTGGTGACTCTTGATGACATCACGGATCTTGTCGCGGCCCAGCGGACGTCTGCGTGGGCCGATGTCGCGCGCCGCATTGCCCATGAGATCAAGAATCCGCTCACGCCGATCCAGCTTTCGGCCGAGCGTATCCGGCGCAAGTTCGGCAAGACCATCGTCGAGGACAGGGACATCCTGGACCAGTGTACCGACACGATCATCCGTCAGGTCGAGGACATCCGGCGCATGGTCGATGAATTCGCGTCCTTTGCCCGCATGCCCAAGCCACTGCCTGTCAGCGATGACATCGCCGGGATGATCCGCGAGGTCGTTTTCATGATGCGGGTCGGCAATCCCGATCTGGTGATCGAGGCCTCCGGTGTCGAACAACCTGCGATGTCTGTGTTCGACCGGCGACTTGTGGCGCAGGCTCTTGGCAACGTGGTCAAGAACGCGACTGAAGCCATCCAGGCCGTTGGCGGCCCGGAGCACAGGCAAGGTCGCGTCGATGTGGTCCTTTCCCATGTCGATGGCCTCTGGCGCATCGACGTGATCGACACCGGCAAGGGTTTCCCGGCAGACAACCGGCAAAGACTTCTGGAACCCTACATGACGACGCGAGATGGGGGCACCGGGCTGGGCCTTGCCATTGTCAGCAAGATTTTTGAAGACCATGGCGGAGGCATTGAACTGCGTGACCGGGATGACGGCCAGAAAGGCGCGACCGTACGCCTCTGGCTTCCCGGCAGCCCGACATCCGAAACAGCCGTGGACACACCACGGGAGGGCCAGCATGGCAGCCCGCAAACTGAATCAACAGGCATCTCATGAGCTCAGCAGATATTCTGGTTGTCGATGATGAGACCGACATCCGCGAACTTGTCGCCGGCATTCTCGAGGATGAAGGCTATTCGACACGGCGTGCCGGCTCCGCCGACGAAGCCTTGTCAACAATCCAGGCACGCCGGCCCAATCTGGTGTTCCTCGACATCTGGCTTCAAGGCAGCAGGCTCGATGGCCTGCAGGTGCTCGACCTGATCAAGGAAAGCGATCCCGATCTGCCTGTCGTGATGATTTCAGGCCATGGCAACATCGAGACAGCCGTGTCCGCCATCCGGCGGGGCGCGTATGATTTCATCGAAAAACCTTTCAAGGCTGACCGTCTCGTGCTTGTGGCGGACAGGGCGCTCGAAGCATCCCGGTTGCGCCGCGAGGTCAAGGATCTCAAAAGCCGCACGGTGCAGGCCAGCCGCATCGTCGGCCGGTCGACAGCCACCAACCAGTTGCGCTCCACGCTCGAGCGGGTTGCGCCGACAAATGCCCGCGTCATGATCACGGGTGCGCCGGGCTCGGGCAAGGAACTGGCTGCGCGCACGCTCCACGCCATGTCCACGCGTGCTGCGGGGCCATTCGTGGTCATCAACGCGGCCACCATGATGCCGGACACGATGGACGAAGAACTGTTCGGCACCGAAGCCGTCACAGGGCGGTCACGCCGCGTTGGTGCGCTGGAGGAGGCGCACAGCGGCACATTGTATCTGGACGAAGTGGCCGACATGCCGAAAGAGACGCAAGCACGCATCCTGCGCGTGCTCGTCGACCAGAATTTCCAGAGGGTAGGGGGTACGACGCGGGTTCACGTCGATGTGCGCATCGTGTCATCCACCTGCAAGGACATCGTGACGGAGATCAGTGAAGGGCGCTTTCGCGATGACCTGTTCCACCGCCTGAATGTGGTGCCGATCCGGGTGCCGGCCCTGTCGGAGCGGCGCGAGGATGTGCCCGAACTGATCGGCTTCTTCATGGACCAACTCGCCGTGACCTCGGGGCTGCCAAAGCGTTCGATTGCCGACGACGCCATGGCTGTCCTGCAATCGCACGAATGGCCGGGCAATGTCCGCGAACTTCGCAACAATGTCGAACGGTTGATGATCCTGACCAAGGGCGACCCGCAGGCGGAGGTGACCAGCGATATGCTTCCAGCGGAGGTCGGCACCCTGGTTCCTGCAACCCCAAATGGATCGGGGGGTGAAAAGCTGATGAGCATGCCCTTGCGCGAGGCCCGCGAAATTTTTGAAAAGGAATATCTTGTCGCTCAGATCGCACGTTTTTCGGGGAATATCTCGAGAACCGCTGAATTCATCGGAATGGAACGCTCGGCTCTTCACCGAAAACTCAAATCACTTGGCGTCGAGTAGGATTGGATGCGCCGGAAAAATCAGGAACTTTCACTTGCGAAACCAGGCAGCATGACCAACATCTGCGTTGCGGCATGTTTGTCGCATGGTGTCATGCAGGTTGAGGCAACCGGATCAGGCCTCGCCCAAGATCAATAAGATCCCAAAAAAGGAAGACTTCAATGGCGGGCGAGCGGACACAGAATCTGCAAGACACCTTTCTCAACTATGTGCGGAAGAACAAGATTTCCGTCACGATCTTTCTGGTCAATGGCGTCAAGCTGCAGGGCGTCGTCACCTGGTTTGACAATTTCTGCGTGCTGCTGCGCCGCGACGGGCATTCACAGCTTGTCTACAAGCATGCAATCTCGACCATCATGCCGGGCAGCCCGGTGGCGCTGTTCGAGGGCCATGAAGACGTTGAAAAGGCCTGATACGCGCTGTAGATCATCATGACGTAGAGCATTGCGGATGCACAGAACCTGTGCCCGCTCTTGTGCGCAATGCTCTGGTCAGACGGCCTGGCCGTGAAGGTCGTAAGCGTCAGCGCGCTCGATTTTCACGGTCACGATGTCGCCCATGCGCAGCGGACGGCGTGATGTGACATAGACATGTCCATCGATGTCCGGCGCGTCCCACATGGACCGGCCCTTGGCGACCGTCGGCCCGGCCTCGTCGATGATCACTTTGATCCGCTTGCCGACGCGGCCTGCCAGGACCTTGGCAGAAATCACCTGTTGCGCTTCCATGAAGCGGCGATAGCGCTGCTCCTTGATCTCGTCCGGCACTGTTGCCAGGCCAAGGTCATTGGCCACCGCGCCTGTGACGGGCTCATATTTGAAGCAGCCCACACGCTCGAGCCGCGCCTCTTTTAGCCATTCCAGCATGAATTCGAAATCGGCGTCGGTTTCGCCGGGAAAACCGACGATGAAGGTCGAACGGACGCCAAGGTCCGGGCAGATCTCGCGCCACTTGCGGATCCGGTCCAAGGTTTTCTCCTGATGCGCCGGGCGTTTCATTGCCTTGAGCACATGCGGGGACGCATGCTGGAAGGGTATGTCAAGGTAAGGCAGCACCAGGCCGTCAGCCATCAACTGGATGACGTCGTCCACGTGAGGGTAGGGATAGACATAGTGCAGCCGGACCCAGGCTCCGAGCTGGCCAAGCTCCCGTGACAGATCAAGGAATTTGGCACGTACCTCGCGATCCTGAAAACGACTGCTCGCATAGCGGATATCGACGCCATAGGCACTGGTATCCTGCGAGATGACCAGCAGTTCCTTCACCCCGGCCCTGACCAGTTTTTCGGCCTCGCGCAAAACGTCGCCAGCAGGTCGCGAGACAAGGTCGCCGCGCAGTTTCGGGATGATGCAGAAGCTGCAGCGATTGTTGCAACCCTCTGAAATCTTGAGATAGGCATAGTGTCTTGGGGTTAGCTTGATGCCCTGTGGCGGCACCAGATCGACAAACGGATCATGCAGTTGTGGCAGGGCTTGATGCACCGCACCCAGAACGCTCTCGTAGGCTTGCGGGCCTGTGATGGCCAGCACATCGGGAAACCTGGCACGGATCTGTTCCGGTTCGGCACCCATGCAGCCTGTGACAATGACCTTGCCGTTTTCGGACAAGGCCTTGCCAATGTTGTCGAGCGATTCTGCCTTGGCCGAATCCAGAAAGCCGCAGGTGTTGACGATCACCAGATCAGCGCCGGCATGGGTGCGTGTCAGCTCATAGCCTTCGGACCGCAGCGAGGTGATGATGCGCTCTGAGTCGACAAGGGCCTTCGGGCAGCCGAGCGAAACGAACGAGATCTTGGGGGCGGGGGCGTTCATGGTTTTTTCCAAGGGCATCGCAACACAGCCAGAACACTGGAGCATGCGGACCTGAGCCAAGCCGATACAACCCCTTGGTCTTACATCCAAGTGCCTTTTGAAAGCGCCTTGTGTCTGGATGGCGTCACATGCGCGTTGCTGATCGGGGATGCGGCTGGATCAGAACAGTTCCAGCCGCAATTTTATAGATTTCAAACAGCGGTGCCGTGAAAGCCAACGGTTGCACGTGCCAATTGCTCGCCAGCCCACCCGAATGAGCCACTGCGAATGTCATCTTCGAGAGTCGTGCGGCCCATGATGACAAGATCGCTTGCCGTTTCTGGCCTTGCATTGAGGATAGCGACCAGTTTTCCATATCGGGCTTCGCCGATCCGGTTCGCTTCTCCGCCAAGGCGCATCCATCCGGCAATGCCGCCATTTCGCGCTGCATCAGCAATGGCGGCGCGATGGGTCTCGAGCATCTTGCGCAGTGTTTCGGCCTCGCTCCAGAGCTTGCCGATCGCGGTCGTGGACGATGATGCCTGCGGTGCGGCGGCGACAGCCGGAGCAACGGCAAGTGCGCCGGCCACGGCAACGAGAGCGCGGCGTGTCAGTTTTGAAGGGGTCATGATGCGGGTTCCGATCTGTTTGCAAGGAGTGGCAGACACACAAGGTTGGTCAGGCCGACGGGGTCATAAATCGGGCTTTGGGCGTGAATGGCAGCTAAACCAATTGTGACAAGAAAGTGGCGGACAGATCGTGACGTATCTGCAAGGTCGCACGGATCTCGCATCATGCAGAGTGAGAACGCTTGATCTGAAAACATATAAAGTCCTGCAAAAACAATTGGATCATCTATCTTTCACAAGAAGTATGCTAGTTGTTTGAGTTCCATAATATGTCTTATGCGAATCTTCTTCGCGTGCTGGCACCACGCTACCCGCTCCATGCTGTGTCTCATGATTTCGCTTGCATGCACACGCAGGATGACACCGGGGCTCGTCTTGGCTAGAAGCAGCCATCTGATCCAGCTTACCTGCCAGGGATAATTGCCATGACCGCGATCATTGACATCACAGCGCGCGAAATTCTCGATTCCCGCGGCAACCCGACTGTCGAGGTCGATGTCATCCTCGAGGATGGCTCCATGGGTCGGGCAGCGGTTCCGTCCGGCGCGTCCACCGGTGCTCATGAGGCCGTCGAATTGCGTGATGGCGATAAAAAGCGCTATGGCGGAAAAGGCGTGCTCAAGGCTGTGGCTGCCGTGAATGAGACCATTGCCGAGGCGCTCGTCGGCATGGAAGCCGAGGAGCAGGTTCTGATCGACGAGACGATGATCGGTCTCGATGGCTCGAAGAACAAAAAAAAGCTCGGCGCCAACGCCATTCTCGGTGTGTCACTCGCTGTGGCCAAGGCTGCGGCCGATGCCTCTGCCCTGCCCCTTTATCGGTATGTCGGTGGCACCCAGGCCCGTGTCCTGCCGGTGCCGATGATGAACATCATCAATGGTGGCGCACACGCCGACAACCCGATCGACTTCCAGGAATTCATGATCATGCCGACAGGTGCGCCGTCCTTTGCGGAAGCCGTGCGCTGGGGTTCGGAGGTGTTCATGACCCTGAAAAGCGCGCTCAAGAAGGCTGGCCATAACACCTCGGTCGGAGATGAAGGCGGTTTTGCACCAAATCTTGCCTCGGCTGAAGCCGCGCTTGATTTCGTCATGGAGGCTATCGCATCGGCTGGCTTCAAGGCTGGCAAGGACATCCATCTTGCGCTGGACTGCGCTGCCACCGAGTTCTTCAAGGACGGGGTCTATGACTACCATGGCGAGGGCATGAAGCGCTCCATCGACCAGCAGGTTCAATATCTCGCCAAGCTGGCCAAGGACTATCCGATCCTCTCCATCGAGGATGGCATGTCCGAGGATGACTGGGCCGGCTGGAAGGCCCTGACGGAACTGATCGGCGGCAAGATCCAGCTTGTCGGCGATGACCTGTTCTGCACCAATGTCGAGCGGCTGACCAAGGGCATCAAGGGCGGATATGGCAACGCCATCCTGATCAAGGTGAACCAGATCGGATCACTTACGGAAACGCTGAATGCCGTCGATACAGCGCAGCGCGCGGGCATGCGCGCCGTGATGTCGCATCGCTCGGGCGAAACCGAGGACGCGACGATTGCTGATCTCGCAGTCGCCACCAATTGCGGACAGATCAAGACAGGCTCCCTCTCCCGCTCAGACCGCACGGCGAAATACAACCAGCTCATCCGCATCGAGCAGGAGCTTGGCACGCAGGCGAAATACGCCGGCAAGGCTGCGTTGAAGGCCCTGGCCTGATTGACCGGAAGCCATGGACGGTTTGCCTGGGCGCACATTCGCCATGCGTCAGCGACCGTTCACTTTTGCAATGCAGAATGCCATGTGTGTTGAACGCACAGCGGACACACATGGCCTTTCTCCTCAACCTCTCCAGGCGCAATCTGGCCATGATCGGCATGGCGCTTTGCATGGTGATCTATGGCGCGAATTTCGTGCTCAGCCGCCATGCCGTCCTCAACGGATTATCGGCCTACGATCTTCTTGCATTGAGGTTCACGGTGGCCGGGCTTTTGCTCGTCCATGTGTTCGGTCTCACTGGCTGGGCTGATTGTGCCGGCGTCGGATGGAGGCGAGGCCTGATCCTGACGGCCATGAGCGGGTTTCCGATGAGCTATCTGATGCTCATGGGGCTGACGATGGCGCCAGCCGCCCACGGCGCGTCCATCGGGCCCGGAACCGTGACACTGATCGGCATCATCGGCGGCGTCGCCCTGTTCGGCACGAAGCTGACTGGACCTCTTTTGATTGGTGTTGCGATTGTCATCGCCGGTCTGTGCGCGCTCGCTTTGGCGGGCGCAAAGGCATCCGCCAGCATGCCATACATGATCTGGGGCGATCTATGCTTTCTCGGAGTGGGCCTTCTCTGGGGCTGGTATCCCCTCGCCCTTCAACGCTGGAAGATCGATGGTCTCAAGGCGACCGCCATCGTGTCCGTTGTTTCGATGCTGTACCTGCCGTTTTATGCGCTGTTCTTCTTTCGCGGCTTCGATGTCGCGCCATGGTACGTGCTTGTCTTTCACGGCCTCAATCAGGGTGTCCTGAATGTGGTCGCGGGGCTTTGGATCTGGGCCTGGGCCACGAAAATCCTTGGTGTGGCGGTTGCCGGACGTTTCCCGCCAATGATCCCGGTCATCGGCACGATGATGGGCATTCCCATCCTTGGAGAAATACCCGGTGCCGTCCAGCTTGCAGGGATTGCCATGATTGTCGGAGGGCTGTTCGTTGCAGCATGGAAGCCGGCTGACAGGCCAGTGGCGATCAAGGCGTAGGTGTCACTTCTGCTGCGGCTCCCGCTGCGGCTCGCTGACGACCCTGTATTCGACATCTTCGATCTCGCCCGGCAAAGGCTTGCGCGGCGCACGCTTGCGCCCCGAGGCCGGTTGCGGCCTTGCCATGCCGGCACCTGACAGCAGGCGCTCGATCCGCTTGCGCATGACGAAGGCCGTGACGGCTCCAGCGGCAAGCACAAGGGGGAGCAGCAGCACGGCAATGGTGCTGATGACCAGAAACAGCGCGATGCCGAGCGCGGCGCTTCCCGCTGCCATCAGGCCAAAGGCCCAATTCGGCATCGTGACAGTTTTATGGCGCGATTTTCCGCGATATGAAAGGCGCAGCATCCGGCAATATCCAAAGGTGGCACCGCTGCCACTTGGACATATGTGGCCTTGGGGATCACCGAAAGCAAGGCCATCCGCAAGGTTGCCTATCATGGCCGATCTCCACAGCTAACGGTATGACCCGTCACAAGACGGGCAGACTCGTCTTTGCCGCTGCGTTATTCTGCCGTGATGAAACCTGATCGAGACATCGCACGCCTCATCGAGATCATGGCGGCTTTGCGTAACCCCGGCACAGGCTGCGCCTGGGATCTGGAGCAGGACTTCGCCAGCATCGCACCCTACACCATTGAGGAGGCCTATGAGGTGGCGGATGCCATCGAGCGGGGCGACTTGCTCGACCTGCGCGACGAACTGGGCGATCTTCTCCTGCAGGTGGTGTTCCATGCGCGGATGGCTGAGGAAAAGGGAACGTTCAGTTTTCCAGATGTCGTCGAAGCCATCACTGCCAAGATGATCCGGCGTCATCCCCATGTGTTCGGTGAGCAGCGAAACTGGACGCCGGATGAGGTCAAGGCCTCATGGAAGCGCATCAAGCAGGAGGAAAAAGCCGAGCGCAGGGCTGAGCGCAAGGCTGCGGGGCATACAGAAGAGCCAAGCGGCTTGCTGGCTGATGTTTCGGCTGTCATGCCACCCCTCGCCCGCGCCGTGAAGCTGCAGGCAAAAGCCGGAACCGTCGGTTTTGACTGGAACGACCCCAGGGCCGTGCTTGCCAAAATGCGCGAAGAAATCGATGAGATCGAAGCGGCACTGGATGCTGGCGATAAAGCAGGAACCACGGACGAAATCGGCGACATGCTCTTTGCCATCGCCAATCTCGCCCGCCATCTCAAGATTGACCCTGACATGGCGCTGTCAGGCACAAATGCCAAATTCATACGCAGATTTACGTATATCGAGAC
>JANMHN010000476.1:0-3597 GCA_031375185.1 Allobosea sp.
GTGGCCAGTCCTGCATAGGTGGTGACGTAGGCTCCTGCGAATGAATCGAGATAGGCCCCGAAGATGAGGCCTCCGACAAGCCAGAACACCAGCGTGAAGACGATGCCCGGCCAGAGCGCAGCCCAGTTCATCCTGCCGGCAGGCAGAAGCCGGTGCGCGACGGTCAGCGCGGCAATGATGATCGAAGCTGCCAGGGCGATGCGCGCCACTCCGAACAGCCAGCCCAGCGGCGCCAAGGCCGGAACCCACCTGAGCAGCGCGCGCCAACCCAGCGGGAACAGCACGATCAGAAAGGCGAAGGCGATCATCGCCAGCGCTGCCGCAATGACATAGCCGATGGACTCCAGCCGCGTGATCCAGAAACTGCGCCATTCATAGGCTTCGTAAGCGCGATTGAGGCCGATGCGGAGGCTCTCCACACCCGAGGAGGCGAAATACAGCGACAGGACCGCGCCGATGGCCAGCGCGTCGCCGCGAACGGCGGTCAACACCGAGCGGATTTCGTTGGCTATGGGGAGGGCAACCTCCTTTGGCCAGGCTTCGAGCAGCAATTGAGCCACTTCATTGGCGAGGTTCTCCGAGCCGAACAGGCCTGCGAACGCCGTGACCAGGATGAGGAACGGAAACAGCGACATCAGCACCGAGAGTGCGATGTGGCTGGCGATGGCCCATCCATCATGGGCGATGAAACGGTCAAAAGCTGATGTGATCAGGCGGAGAGGGCGCAGCATGTTCGGTCTTTATCACAGAACTGGCCCTGTCATTCCAGGCCACCGAATTGCAGCTCTGCCAGACGTGCATAAAGGCCGCCCCGTGCCACCAGCACATCGTGGGTGCCGTCCTCGACGATGCGGCCCTTGTCGATGACGACGATACGGTCTGCCGACAACACGGTGGCAAGACGATGGGCCACAACGAGCGTCGTGCGGGTCTTCATCAGCCCTTCGAGCGCCATCTGTACATCACGCTCGCTTTCTGAATCCAGCGCGGAGGTGGCTTCGTCAAGCAGCAGGATCGGCGCATCCTTGAGGATGGCGCGGGCGATGGCAAGGCGCTGGCGCTGCCCGCCTGACAGGGTGACACCCCGTTCGCCGATATCGGTCGCATAACCATCTGGCAGCTCCGAGATGAAGCCATGGGCTGAGGCCATGCGCGCCGCGCTCTCGACATCGGCATCGCCGGCATCGGGGCGGCCATAGCGGATGTTGTCGCTCACTGACGCACCGAAAACGACAGGATCCTGGGGCACCAGCGCGAAAGCGCGGCGCCAGTCGGTCGGATCCGCCCCCGTGGCGGCAATGTTGTCGACGGTGATGACGCCTGCCTGCGGATCATAGAAACGCAGCGCCAGTTGCAGCACGGTGCTCTTGCCAGCGCCGGAGGGACCGACCAGCGCCACCCGCTCGCCGGGCTTCACATGCAAGGTGAAATCGGACAGGGCGGCATCGTCGCGCCCGGCATAGCGGAAGGTGACATGCGAGAAGGACAGTGCTCCGGCAATTCTTGCCGGAAGCGGCGCGGGGCTTGGAGGCGGCGCGACAGAGGGGCGTGCGGCCAGCAACTCGCCGATGCGCCCTGCAGAGCCCGCAGCGGCCTGCACCTCGCCATAGACCTCGCTGAGCTGGCCGAGCGAGCTTGCCGCGAAGACGGCATAGAGCACGAATTGCGACAAGCGGCCCCCGCTCATGGTCCCGGCCATGACATCGCCAGCGCCAGTCCACAGCACCCAGACCACGCTGGCCGACACCATGAAGATGCCGAAGCCAGACAGCCATGCGCGGGACGCGGTCGAGACCCGCGCGGCCTCGAAGGCATTTTCGGCGGCAAGGCCGAAGCGCCGCGTGGTTTCGGCCTCCGCTCCGAAAGCCTGCATGGTGCGGGACGCACCGATGGCTTCGGTCGCGAAGGCAGACGCTTCCGCCAGCTTGTCGGTGGCTGCCCGCGCCCGCTTGCGGACGCCGCGCCCTGACAGCACCAGCGGCACCACGATCAGCGGGATCGCCGCCAGGACCATCAACGACAGTCGCGGGCTGGTGATGATCATCATCACCGTTGCGCCTGCGAACAGCAGAGTGTTGCGCAGGGCGATGGACGCGGATGCGCCAAACGTGGACTGGATCTTGGTGGTGTCAGCCGACAGGCGCGAGACGATCTCGCCCGATTTCGTGCGGTCGAAAAAGGCCGCGTCCAGCGTGGTCAGGTGCCGGAAGACATCCTGCCGCACGGATGCGACGATCCGCTCGCCAAGTGTGATCACGAGGTAGTAGCGCAGCGAACTGGCGATGGCGAGGACACCGACCACGACGATCAGCGTCATGAAATACTGGTCCGTGGCGGCCCTGTTGCTGGCATCGAACGCGGTGTCGATGACGCGGCGCAAGGCCATCGGCAAGGTGAGAGTTGCAAGGGAGGCCGCAAGCAGGGCGAGCAGGGCCGCCGCGATCCTGCCCTTGTGCGCCACTGCATAGGGCAAAAGCGCCTTCAGCGATGACATGGATGCCAGCTCCTTGGGCGCGCGCTCCTTGTCGGAAGATGGCACAGGGCTGTCTTTGCGCGGCTTTCGCAACTTGCGTCTCCTCCAAGGTTCGGCTATGACCCGCCCACTTCACAAGACACCGTCGCATGAAGGGTCTGCAGCCGCACTGATGTGGCGCAAGATGCCTTCTGCGCGCAAGAGGCCAGAGATGAAAGACAAGATTCACCCTGACTATCACTTCATCAAGGTCGTCATGACCGATGGCACCGACTACATGACCCGCTCGACCTACGGCAAGGAGGGCGACACGATGAATCTCGACATCGATCCCAAGACCCATCCGGCCTGGACGGGCGGCACCCAGCAGCTCATGGATCGCGGCGGTCGTCTTTCGCGCTTCAACAACAAGTTCAGCGGCATTTCCTTCAAGAAGTGACCGCCAGAGTGCCTTTATGGGCATTTTCAGGATTGTAGCAGGTCCGGGTCAACACCCGGACTTTTTGCGTTTTCCGCAAGCCTTATCGCGGGATGTCATCTGCGCTTTGATGCCAGACCGGCCTGAAGCCACCCTCAAGCGCCGCCAATGATGTCGGTGGGGTGAGGCACTGGGCCACACCTGACGGGCGAGGCCGGGCTTCGGTATAGCCGCCTTGGCTCCATGACATGAGATGCTGGCCGCGCACCGCGAACGAGCTGCCATCCATGGCCACCATGGCACCATCCGGCAGAGCGTCGAAGGACATGGTGTGCAGCCGTTTGGTGCGCCCAAGGCGCCGCTCCCCATCCAGTTGAGCATCAAGTTCCGGACAGGAAGGCAAGGCGGTCAAGTCGCCGCCAGCGACCACGGCCTTGCGATAGGACATGGCATCGGCGCGCCGGCATTCCATGCAGGGGCGATGGCCCGCCGCCAGCGCCGTGACCTCGTCGCAAAAGAACAGTTCCGTGAACCGCGAGCCGTCCCACACCGCGCGTCCGGCAGCCTTGCGGTGCTCGCGGCGGCCCTTGAAATCGGCGAGGCAGATGATCCACTGGCGCGAGGCCCATGGGCGGTTGCGAACCGTTCGTGTCGCGGCATCGTGGAAGCGGCCACCGCGATTGCCAAAGAAAAGGCCGCGTGACGG
>JANMHN010000004.1:0-3638 GCA_031375185.1 Allobosea sp.
GGCTTGCTCCTCACGCACTTGTCAGTATGTTTCGCGGTGTCGGGGCTTGATCTTCGACCAATTGGTTTCATGTGAGACCATCAAGAGCGCTTCAAGCGACGGCGTGCCGAATGGCGCGCAGGAAACACGAGGGAGGACGGACGTTGGCTCAGGCTGCGACCGCGATGTTGGACACTTTTCCCAAGCTGCTTCGGCGAAATGCCGAGTTGCGCGGCGACAAAACCGCGTTTCGCCACAAGGATCTGGGTATCTGGCAATCGTGGACATGGGCTGAGGTTTACGACAACGTCCGTGCCTATGCGGTCGGCTTGCAGGCGCTCGGGCTGAAGCGCGGTGACAAGATTGCCATCGTCGGTGCCAACCGGCCCAGGCTCTACTGGTCGATGATGGCGGCGCAGATGATCGGGGCTGTGCCGGTGCCGGTCTATTCGGATGCGATTGCCGACGAACTCGCCTATGTGCTCGATCATGCCGAGGTCAGCTTTGCCGCTGTGCAGGATCAGGAGCAGGTCGACAAGCTGCTGTCCGTCACAGAACGCGTGCCGCGCCTGAAAACCATGCTGTATGACTGGGGCCGTGGGCTGCGCGACTATGACCATACCCACCTGCACCCCATCGAGGCGGTGATCGCGCAAGGCCGGTCACGCCTCTCCGAAGGCAGCGACGTGGTGAAGGCGCTCGATGCCGAGATCGATGGCGGGCATGGCGATGACCTGTCGATCATTCTTTACACCTCCGGCACCACCGGCCGCTCCAAGGGCGTCATGCTGTCCGCTGGCCGCTCCATCGCGGCAGCGACGGACACGGTCGGTTTTGATAAAATCGTCGATAGCGATGAAGTGCTGGCTTATCTGCCGCTTGCGTGGGTCGGTGATCACTATCTCAACTTCGCGCAAGGTCTGGTGGCAGGCTTCTGCACGGCTTGCCCCGAGAGCGCCGACACGGCGCAGGCAGATCTCAAGGAAATCGGGCCGACCTTCTATTTCGCGCCGCCGCGCGTGTTCGAGAATCTGCTGACCCGCGTGATGATCCGCATGGAGGATGCGTCTTCGCTCAAGCGCAAGATGTTCCATCACTACATTGCGGTGGCGAAGCAGTGGGGCGAGAAGATCCTCAACGGGCAGCAGGTGCCGCTTGGCGCGCGCCTGTCCTATGGTCTCGGGAACATCCTCGTCTATGCGCCGCTCAAGAATGCGCTGGGCTTCTCCAAGATCCGAACCGCCTACACGGCTGGCGAGGCCATCGGGCCTGAGCTGTTCTCGTTCTACCGCTCGCTCGGCATGAACCTGAAGCAGCTTTACGGCCAGACCGAAGCGTTCCTTTATGTGACCGCGCAGCCGGATGGCCAGATCAGGGCCGACACGGTTGGGCCGGCCTCGCCCAATGTCGAGATCCGCATCGAGGAGGGCACCGGCGAGGTGCTCTACAAGTCCCCCGGCCAGTTCATCGGCTATTACAAGGACACTGAGAAAACCGCCGAGACAATGACGGCGGATGGCTTCGTGCGCACCGGCGACGCTGGCTTTTTCGAGGTGGGCACCGGGCATCTCAAGATCATCGACCGTGCCAAGGATGTCAGCAAGCTCAAGAGCGGCGACCTGTTCGCGCCGAAATACATCGAGAACCGGCTGAAATTCTATCCCAATATCAAGGAAGTGGTGGCCTTCGGCCAGGGCGAGGACTTTGTTTCGGTGTTCATCAACATCGACCTGACCGCCGTGGGCAACTGGGCCGAGCGCAATAACGTGATTTATGGCTCGTACCAGGAGCTGGCGGGCCACCCGGATGTCTATGGCATCATCGGCGGCCATGTCGACGAGGTGAATGCTCTCCTGGCCGCCGAGCCAATGATGGCGGCTGCACAGGTCAAGCGCTTCCTGATCCTGCACAAGGAACTGGACGCTGACGACGGCGAACTGACCCGCACGCAGAAGGTGCGTCGCGGCTTTGTCGGCGAGCGTTACGCCCCGCTGGTCAAGGCGCTGTATGACGGCTCGCAGGAGGCGGACATCTCCACCGAAGTCACCTTCGAGGATGGCCGCAAGGGCACGATCTCGGCGCGTGTGAAGGTCAAGGATGCCAAACTGTTCCCGGCCGCCACAGTTGGAAAGGCCGCGTGATGCTGCATGTTTCTCCCACCTCGGCGAAGGCCGGCATCGCCAAGGGCGAGGTGCTGCTCAATGTCGAGAACGTCTCACTGCGCTTTGGCGGGGTGAAGGCGATTTCGGATGTCTCGTTCGATATTCGCAAGGGCGAAGTGCGCGCCATCATCGGGCCGAACGGGGCTGGCAAGACCTCGATGCTGAACTGCATCAACGGCTTCTATTTCCCGCAGGAAGGCCACATCACCTACAAGGGCGTGCGCCGCCAGAAGGTGCGCCCTCATGAGGCGGCGTCATCGGGCATTGCCCGCACCTTCCAGAACGTGGCGCTGTTCAAGGGCATGACCACGCTCGACAACATCATGACCGGGCGCACGCTGAAGATGCACAAGGGCCTGTTCTGGCAGTTGCTGCGTTATGGACCTGCACTGAACGAGGAAATCGAGCACCGCCGGAAGGTCGAGGACATCATCGACTTTCTTGAAATCCAGGCCATCCGCAAGATCCCCGTCGGCAAGCTGCCCTACGGCCTGCAAAAACGCGTCGAGCTTGGCCGCGCGCTGGCCATGGAGCCGGAACTGCTGCTGCTCGACGAGCCCATGGCGGGCATGAACCTTGAAGAAAAAGAGGACATGTGCCGCTTCATCCTCGACGTGAACCAGACCTTCGGCACCACCATCGCGCTGATCGAGCATGACATGGGCGTGGTCATGGACCTGTCAGATCGCGTCGTGGTGCTGGAATATGGCCGCAAGATCGCCGACGGCACGCCTGAGGTGGTCAAGGCCGACCAGAAGGTCATCGACGCCTATCTCGGCGTAGCGCACTGAAGGATCGGGACATGTCAGCCGTCACATCCTCCGCACCCAAGCCGCTGCTCTCGCCCGCCATAATGACAACGCTGAAAGTGCTCGGCGTGTTCGGTGCCATTGCGCTTGCCATCGTGCTGCTGGTCCAGAGTGGGGTGATGCCGAAGGGCTCGGTTGGCCACAAGGTGCTGGCCGCGCCGTTCATCGACATGTGGGATTTGCCCGACCTTCTGGTGCAGACCCTCTGGGAGGGACTGGTTGCGGGCGTGCTCTACGCGCTGATCGCGCTCGGCTTCGTGCTGATCTTCAAGGCCTCCGGCGTGTTCAACTTTGCCCAGGGCATCATGGTGGTGTTTTCGGCGCTGACGCTTGTGGGTTCCTATGAGATCATGACGCTGCGCATGGGCCTGCCGCCCGGCACGGTTGTGGCGATCCTCGCTGTCATCATCGCCGTGGCGACGATGTTCGTGCTGGCCTGGCTGGTGGAGCGCATCGTGCTGAGGCCGCTGGTCAACCAGAACGAGATCATCATGCTGATGGCAACGGTGGGGCTGACCTATTTCCTCATCGGATTTGGCGAATACGTCTTCGGCGGCAACCCGAAGGTGATGATCACGGCGCAGCTTGGCCTGCCCACGGGCTCCACGCAGTTCAACATCCTTGGCGGGCGGGTCAACATCCAGCATCTCGATGTGGCGGCGGCGGTGATCGCCTCGGTCATGATCGC
>JANMHN010000019.1:0-8594 GCA_031375185.1 Allobosea sp.
ATCACGACGATGAACAACTGCGCATCGAGGGCAAAGGCGAAGGGCTGGCTGCCGTCGGCTTGCCTGAGGACAATTCTGAACAGCATGACGCCGAGCGTGCCGAGCCCCGATCCCGCGATGGCGCCCAGGAAGGAGAGGATACCGCCTTGCAGCAGGAAGACCCCGACAATCTGACGCCGCGACGTCCCCATGGCGCGCAGGATGCCGATGTCCTTGGATCGCTGGATGACGGAGACGACGAGAACACTGGCCATGCCGAACGCGACCGAGAGCACGACGAAAAACTCGATCGATCCGAACGAGATGTTCTGGGTTCGCACGATTTCGAAGAATTGCGCGAATGTCTTGATCCAGCTGTCGGCCTGCACACCCGTTGAAGCCTGAATGATCTTTGCAGTCTCCTCAGCGGCATAGGGGTTCGTCAGATTGACATTGATCGCGGTGACGCCGCCAGGAAGACCGGCAAGTGTCTGTGCCGTTCTCAAGGAGAGGAACGTCAATCCTAGATTGGAGCCCTTGTTCCCCAGATCAAAGATTGCTCGGATCGTGAGCGCGCGCGTATCGCCGCTGCCAGCCCTGATATTCAGCTTGTCGCCAAGAGTGACACTCAACTCCTTTGCCAGTTCAACGCCGATGATGATGTCTTCACTCGTCATGTCAGCGCGCCCGAGCACGATGTAGTCTGGCAGTCTGAC
Source organism: Allobosea sp. (assembly GCA_031375185.1). Classification (GTDB taxonomy): domain Bacteria; phylum Pseudomonadota; class Alphaproteobacteria; order Rhizobiales; family Beijerinckiaceae; genus Allobosea. The sequence goes on from JANMHN010000019.1 coordinate 696, forward strand.
GATCTTGAAATACGACTCCGGTTCAATCCCCGTGATCGTGATTGAGCGGCTCGCATCACCCCGGACAGCGAGCGCTGCAGTCGAAACCGTCACGGATGCGGCAAACACATCGGGTCGTTCGCGCACCAATTGCAGCACGGTTTGCCACTGGTCGATGGAGCGCTGTCGCTGTGCGGGCTGTTGGATGGTTGCAGCGATGACCGCACCGGCTTCAGCGCGTAAAGGCCTCGCCTTCTGGTCAAGCGTGACGATCTGAATGTGAGGCGTGGAGGCAAGAAGTTGTTTGATGAAGTTAGCCTGCAGCCCGCTCATCAACGACGACATGAACAGGATGACGGCAACCCCGATGGCGACGCCAACGATGATGAAAAGCGTCTGCATGCGGCCTTCTCTGAGAAAGCGGATGGCGGTGATCCACTCGAACGGCAGCCACCGGTTCACGGGATCACAGTGATCGGTGCGCGAACCTGGATGCGGCGACCCACCTTGACTTTTGAGGCCGCTGGAACCACCACATCGCCTTCGTTCAAGCCGGTGAGAATTTCTGCCTTTCCGACACTCACCAGACCGACCGTCACATCGTGCCGTTTCGCATGGCCGTCTTCGGCCTTGAGCACCCAGGGCTTGCCGGTGCTCAGATCATGCAGGTCGACCACAGGCATAATCAGCGCTTTTGGCCGCCGCGTCACCTCGATATCGACAGACACCGTCATGTCCTGCCGCAAATAGGCCGGCGGCGAGGCGACGTCGAGCTTCACCTCGACCGAAGCCCGCGCCAGGTTCACGCCCGGATTGATGAAGATCACGGTGGCTGGGAAGGTTTCCTTGCTGAACGCATCGGCGGAGGCCAAAGCCTGCTGTTTCAGGGCGATCAACCCGAGGTTCTTCTCATCGATCTGGACGGCGATCTGCATCTGGCCTGCCGGTGATAGGCGCATCAGTTCCTTGCCGGGCTGGACAACATTGCCGACCTCGACATCCCGCCAGATGAGAACGCCATCGCGCGCCGCCTTGATGTCGGTGTAGCCGACGCGCGTTTGCGCTGTGCGCAGTGTCGCATGGGCTTGCGCCGCTTGTGTTTCCGCAACGGTAATGTCGGCCCCACCGGGGCGATTGCTGAACACCGTGAGTTCTGCATTGCGCACCTGCGAGCGGGCGATATCGAGATTCTTGGTGGCCTCATCGAATGCCACCCGCGTGCTCACACCATCGGCCATGAGTTTGCTGACACGCCCATAGATCTGCTGCGCGTTGACGAGGGTTGCCTTCGCCTCGTGCAGGTTCAGTTCTGCAGCGGGCAAGGTCAAATCACGCACCTGCCGCAGGCGCGCCTGTGCCTGCGCCACCTGTCCCTCGGCCAGCACGGCGCTGGATCTGGCTTCGTTGTCATCAAGCCGGATCAATGTGTCGCCCGCAATGACCTGCTGGCCCTCCGCCACAGGAATCGCCGCGACTACGCCGGTGATCTGGCTGCTCACACTCACGCGGAATGGTGTCTCCACATGACCACTGGCGACAATGGTCTGCACCAGATCGGCGCGCACGATGGGCGAAGCGATGATGACAGGCCCGAAGATCATTGGTTCGGTAAAGGACCACGCCCCCCACGCCATGGCGGCTGCAATGGGCATGGACCATAACCATTTTCGTTGCCACCAAGATGGCATAACCGTCGCTGCAACCGACGCCTTCGGCGCTGGAGGCGTGACAGCAGTGCTGGCAACATCAGCCGTGTGGCGAGTGCCCGACGCTTGGCCAGCCTTGTCTTCCATCAGACGACCCAAGGATCGTAACTGCCAAAATTCCAGACATGTCCTTCTGGGTCCCGGCAGGAATACCCCCGGCCGCCGTAATCTTCATCCTTCATCGCCATAACGATCTCGGCCCCGGCGCTGACCGTCCTGGCGTAGTGCCGATCAATGTCGGCAACCACGATGTAGACACTCTGCGAGCCAATTGCGCCGCTCTCTGCGGGCGATTTGACGAGATTGTGGAACTCGTTGTTTTCGGCCGAGCCCAGCATGATCATTCCGTTGCCGAACGTGAGTTGTGCATGTGCAATCTGGCCGTCCTTTTCCGGGATGACGAGACTGGTCTCGAAACCGAATGTGGCGCACAGCCATTGGATGGCAGCCTTTCCATCCTTGTAACGCAGTGTCGGGATCACGGTCGTTCTGGTGCGCGTCTCAGTTTTGTTCATTGGACGCTCCCTCACCTGATATGCTGGTCCCAGACGTTGTCATCCTGAAGTGCTCCGCCCGTTCAATCATGGCGAGCATTTGCCGCGCAGCATGGATGGTGAGTGGATGCTGCGTCGACCCCGGCCTTGGCGAGATGGTTGCCGCCATGTTACGTGCAAGATCGCGCTGGCCAGCGGATCCTTCGGCCAGTAGCGCAATCAGCAAACTCTCAACTGCGATGATGCGCGCATGCAGTTGCTCCAGTTCGAGATCATCTGCACCAGCCAGTTTGGCCGTAATGTTGTCTGAAAGATCGTGCCTTTGCGGGCCATCAGGCCCCGCGCCGCCCTCGTTGTCCCACCGCGCAAGGGCTCTCTGGCGCAACTTGGCGGCTTCCGAGATGTTCCGCTCTGTCTTCACGGGCGAAGCGTGCTGTGCTGGAGCATTCACATGCCACCCTGCGGGGCGACTGGTTTGGATAAATCAGCATCTGACGGCTTCAGCCCAAGTGCGACCACCCACAAACCGATCAGGTTGACGACCGGAACACAGGTGAGGACAGCCCAGAATGGCGAGTAACCTAGTTTTCTGAGGATCAGGCCCACGGGATAGAGGATCGCTGCCATGATGATCGCGAACACCAGGAAGTGGGCCACACCCCAGTTCCCCGTCATCATCCAGCTCGTCATGTATCCATTTTCGTACATCATCACGAACTCCTCTCTCGATAGTTCTGCAAAGTCGCTCAACGGTACGCCTCCCATCGAGATTGGGAAGGTTCGGAAACTACCCAGAGATCGTCGATAATGGCGTTCTTCAGATCTTCAGCCGGGAGAGCCGCAGCGCGTTTCCAATTACGCTAACAGATGACAAGGCCATGGCGGCGGCGGCGATGATGGGCGAGAGCAAGATGCCGAAGGCTGGATACAGCACGCCTGCGGCGATCGGGATGCCGGCAGCATTGTAGATGAAGGCGAACACCAGGTTCTGGCGGATGTTGGACATTGTGGCTTTGGACAGCGTCCGGGCGCGGGTGATCCCGGTCAGATCGCCTTTCAGCAACGTGAGGCCGGCGCTCTCGATGGCGACATCAGTGCCGGTGCCCATGGCGATGCCGACATCGGCTGCGGCCAGTGCTGGCGCGTCGTTAACGCCGTCTCCCGCCATGGCGACGATGCGGCCTTCTGCTTTCAGACGCTTGATGATGGCGCCTTTGCGTTCAGGCAGCACATCGGCTTCGATCTCGGTGATGCCGAGTGTTTTAGCGATCGCATCAGCCGTCGTCCGGTTGTCGCCGGTCAGCATGACGACGCGGATATTGTCGTCTTTCAACGCCTTGAGTGCGATGGGTGTGCTGTCCTTGATCGTGTCGGCAATGCCGATGGCGGCTGCGAGCTTGCCGTTGATGGTGACATAGATGGCGGTTGCACCGTCCTGGCGCAGCGCCTCGGCTTGCGTGGCAAGTGCAGCGGCATCCACGCCGTTCTCTTTCAGGAATGCCGCGCTGCCCACCATGACGCGCTTGCCGCCGACGGTCCCGAGTGCGCCTTTGCCTGCTGGCGAGTGGAAATCCGCAACTGCGGCAAGCGATGGCGCACGCTCCAGCGCCGCCTTGACGATAGCCTTGGCGAGCGGATGTTCAGAAGCCTGCTCCACGGCAGCGGCCAATGCCAGAACATCGTTTTCGGCCATGCCGTCGACGGTGATGACCCTAGTTACGGAAGGGTTGCCTTCCGTCAATGTGCCGGTCTTGTCGACGACGACCGTGTCGATCTTTTCCATCAGTTCGATTGCTTCGGCGTTCTTGACGAGCACGCCCATCTGCGCCCCCTTGCCGACGCCGACCATGATTGACATGGGCGTCGCGAGCCCCAGCGCACACGGGCAGGCGATGATCAGCACGGCCACCGCCGCAACCAGCCCATTCGCGAGGCGCGGCTCAGGCCCGACCACGGCCCAGACCGCAAAAGTGACGAGAGCGATGGCGATGACGGCGGGCACGAACCAGCCCGCGACCTGATCGGCAAGCCGCTGGATCGGCGCGCGCGAGCGTTGCGCTTCGCCGACCATGTGAACAATGCGGGCCAGCATGCTGTCGCTGCCGACCTTCTCAGTCACCATCACCAGCGCGCCGGAGCGGTTGAGCGTGCCGCCGACAACCTTGTCACCCACCGCTTTGTCGACCGGCATGGACTCGCCCGTCACCATGGACTGATCGACCGACGAGGCTCCCTCCTGCACGATGCCATCGACAGGCACCTTCTCGCCGGGACGCACCCGCAAACGATCACCGACGATGACAAGATCAATCTGTACTTCTTCCTCCGCACCCGACGCGTCGATCCTGCGCGCCGTCTTCGGAGCCAGGTTAAGCAGCGCCTTGATGGCCCCGCCTGTCTGCTCACGCGCCCGCAGTTCAAGGACCTGTCCGAGCAGCACCAGCACCGTGATCACGGCGGCTGCCTCGAAATAGATGGCAACCGTGCCGTCCATGCCCTTGGAGGCCGCGGGAAAGATGGCTGGCGCGACGGTTGCGACAGCGCTGTAGAGCCAGGCAACGCCTGTGCCCATGGCGATCAATGTGAACATGTTGAGGTTTCGCGTCTGGACTGATGCCCACGCACGCACGAAGAATGGCCAGCCAGCCCAGAGCACAACCGGCGTGGCCAGCGCGAACTGAACCCAGCCCGATGTGACCGGTGAAACAAGCCGGTGCAGCGCTGGAACCAGATGTCCGCCCATTTCAAGCGCGAGCACCGGGAGGGACAGCGCGAGCCCGACCCAGAAGCGATGCGTCATGTCCGTAAGTTCGGCACTCGGGCCCGCATCCGCCGCCGTCACGACAGGTTCCAGCGCCATTCCGCAGATCGGGCAGGAGCCTGGGCCGGTCTGCCGTATCTGCGGATGCATCGGACAGGTGAAGACGGTGCTGGTCGTAATGTCCGTGTTGATGTGGCTCGTCTTGATCTTCGCCATATCCATCATCGCCATGTCCATCTCCGCACTGCCAAGGAATTTGGGAGGCAGTCTAGATCGGCGGAGCAGGCATCAAGAGGTTCGGATACTACTCACGATTGACGAAGGTTCTCTGCATGCCTCTCGCCGACCAGCACATTTGCAGGGTCGATGGCGCGCGCGATGGCTGCAATCAGTTGCCGCTCGTCGAAGGGTTTCTGGAGAGTACAGGCGGCAGGACTGAGTGTTGTGCGGTCGATGACGTTGCCGCTGACAAAGACATGAGGAACGAACCCGGTCGTCAGAATGGCTGCCACGGCCTCGATGCCGCTGCCTTCCCGCAACCTCACGTCGGATACGATCAACTCAGGCTGGCACCTGGCAGCAGCTGCGATTGCACCCGCCTGCGTGCCCTCGGTCGCGCAGACGTGGTGTCCGATCTCGGTGAGCACCTCTTCAAACAGTAGAGCGATCAGCGCTTCATCCTCGATGATCAGAACGCGAAGTGCTCTCATGATGAATACCGATCCACGCCATTAACCCGACCACTTCTGGCACACATCCATCAACAAGACTTCCGCGTGTGATCGGCTTGCTCAGTGGCATCTTTATCGCGCGCCCAACTGCTTTGGCGCCATGTGCGACTCGACAAACCAGAGCTGGAGATCGATGCCGCGCGACACCTGGGTGAGCAGATCTGCCGTATCGATGTCGCCGAACTTCGCGGCAAGTTCGCTGGCGTCCCGTACGGACTCGCCGAAAGCTGCCAATGCGCCCGCGACCGCGAAAACGTGCTGCTGCTCATCGGCGATGCCAAGTGGATAGCGGATCAGGAACGAGCGTTCGGCGGCGATCTGGATGATGCCTTCGGCGGTACCGCCCAACCCACCGGCGCGCTCGGCCAGCATGTCTGAAAACTCCTCGACCTCTTCGGATACCTTGTCGAACAGTTGGTGGATAGCGATGAAAGAGGGGCCACGGACATTCCAATGCGCTTGCTTCACCTGCGCATGCAGGTCGATCGCCGCCGCTAGGTGCTTGTTGAGGATTTCAACCGACTGGATGCGAATGTGCTGATCCAGCGTGTTGCGGGTCGGGTGCATTGGAAGGTCCATCGGTCGGGTGCTGTGTCAAAACGCATGGCTTGGTTCATGAGGGCCGGGCAATCACGGCAGCTGGCCAGACGAGCCAGCACATGGGTTGTTTACGCCGCACGCAGTGTCTTCCCAGTGCCGGAATCTACTCAGTCGCTTGTCTCGACAGCTTGAAATCACGACGTGTGGGTTCGGAATCTACTCAGTTTCGTTCAAACCGGCCGACGCCTTCGCCCGTGCCAAAGATTCAAGCCGTGACACAACGTCCGCGATATGACCCTTTGGATGCTCTCAGCGGAGCACGCATGCCGAAATATTCAGAAACTCCTCCGGGAGTGCCAACAATGCCAGCAGCCCTGGCCGGTCGGCACGTTCCCGCACGTGGTCCGCCCTCCGGCCCCGCTGATTTCCTGATTGTCGCCATCGGCGCGTCCGCAGGCGGTCTGGAGGCCTGCCGCAGGCTGATCGACGCGATGCCCGACAGCATAGGAATGTCGTTTATCCTCGTTCAGCACCTTGATCCGAACCATGACAGCATGCTGGTCGAGCTTCTGGCCAGCCATACGAAAATGACGGTCAGCCAGGCGGTTGACGGCGTTCTGCTCGCGCCCGACAACCTCTATGTCATTCCGCCCGGCGTCTACCTGTCCGTCACAAGTGGGATACTTCATCTTTCCGAGCCGGAAGCCCGCCATGGTGCCCGCTTGCCCTTCGATTACCTGCTGCGCTCGCTGGCGGAAGATGCCGCCTCGCGAACAGCTTGCGTCGTGTTGTCGGGCACCGGCTCCGACGGCAGCGAAGGCCTCAAGGCGCTGAAGGCGAGGGGCGGGTTTATCATCGCGCAGGACCCGAAAGAGGCTGAGTATGACGGCATGCCGCTCAGCGCTATCCTGACGGGGTCGGTCGATCTAACGCTGAAGGCGTCAGCCATCCCCGCCGCGCTCGCGAATCGTGATCGGGCAAGAGAGACGGATGCACCGGCGTTGAACGATCTGCAAAAGAACGAAGCTGAAGATGGGCTCACTGCCATCATCGACCTGCTGCGGAGCCAGACATCCCATGATTTCACCCTTTACAAGCAAGGCACGTTGAGACGGCGCATCGAGCGGCGCATTGCGATGGGCGCGGGCAACGCACATGACATGGCAGGGTATCTGACAGCGCTGCGATCAGATCCTGCGGAACTGGAGCTGCTGGCGAAGGATCTGTTGATCAATGTCACGAGCTTCTTTCGCGATGTGAAGGTCTTCGACTATCTTGCAACGACCATGCTGCCCGATCTGGTTGGCGGCCATGTCGCCAATCAGCCCCTGCGCATCTGGATCGCGGGCTGCAGCACGGGTGAAGAGACCTATTCGCTTGTGATGCTGCTGCGCGAGGAGATCACGGCCTCCAAACGTAACGTGAAACTCCAGATCTTCGCCTCCGATGTGGATGCCGATGCCGTGGCTCTGGCGCGTGAAGGTCTTTATCCCCTTACGATCGCGGCGGAAGTCTCAGCGGAACGTCTCGCCCGGTTCTTTTCGAAGGAAGAGCGAGGCTACAAGGTTTCGCCGGAGTTGCGCGCCAGTGTTGTCTTCGCCGTCCAGGACGTGCTGTCAGATCCGCCCTTCTCGAAGATCGACTTCATCTCGTGCCGCAACCTGCTGATTTATCTCGGCCATGAAGCG
>JANMHN010000030.1:0-9374 GCA_031375185.1 Allobosea sp.
CACGAAGTTGCGGAAGATGAAGCGCACCTTGCCGGTGTCGACATACTTGGCCTTGAGTTCCGGCAGGACATCGTTGTGGAAACGCGCGCAGTGCGAGCATGTGGTCGAGGCATATTCGATGATCGTGACCTTTGCCTCGGCCGGGCCGTAGACAAGGTCTGGCAGCGCCGGATCAACAGCGGCGAGCACCTCGGCCATGTTGAGGGTTGCCTGCGCATGCGCCGACATTCCGGCGGTGAGCACGGCGGCGAAGGCAACCGACCCAAGCATCACATCACGACGTGTCAACATCCTGGCATCCTCTTCACATGCGTTTGCATCGTCAGCTTTGGCCGCAACATACCTTGCGAGCGCGTGATGACAAGGGATTGCGGCCGAACGCTGCCAAACTTGGCACTACACGTTTTCGCCAGCCTTGCCGACGCTACCTGTTGTTGCCGACATTGCCGACGCTACCTGTTTTCGCAGGCCTTGCCGGCGCTACCGATTTTGGCCGGCTTTGCCGGCACGGCGGCTGACAGCAAGCCCCAGCCGCGTCACAGCGTCCTTGAGGGCAGGCTCGACGATGCGTCCAGCCGCACCTGTCACCTCCGCGACGACCGCAGCGGACAAGGGCCTTTCAGATCCGGGGTCCGCGCGGGCATCGGTGTGGACAGGGCCTTGCTTCAGCACCACCTTGCCGACTGCGGGCCAGCCCAGATGCGCGTTGATGCGCGCCATCACAAGGGGGCTTGCGTGTTGAAGCTCGGGCGCAAAAGCGCTCTCGACCAGCACCACGAGTGTCGCAGGCTCGCTCCTGTCCCCAGCCTGGACAGGACGCTTCGGCCAATCGATTCTGAGGGGGCGCGAACGGCTCCCAAGCCGCTCGCCGACAATGCCAGGCCAGTTGCCGATCAGTTCACGCCCCGCAAACCCCTTGGCGGCCAGAGCTGGCGCCATCGCTGTGCCGATCATGTCGGCCAGTGGCCTGGCCACAGATCGGCGGCGCTTGGTGTTCTCATGGTCCATGGTTGACCGTGACACGGACCGGCATGATCCTTCAACAAGCTTTTGGGCCACACCCGTAGGGATGCCCTTGCCGGACGCAGCCCACGCATGACACGGATCTTCCATGCCCGACGCCAACGCGACTGATCTTCTCGTCTGGTATGACCGCCATCGCCGGGTTTTGCCCTGGCGCGCACTGCCGGGGATGAGCGCCGATCCCTACCGGGTCTGGCTGTCGGAGATCATGCTGCAGCAGACCACCGTGCTGGCCGTGAAACCTTATTTCGCAGCATTTCTCGCGCGCTTCCCGACCGTGGCGGCGTTGGCGGAAGCCCCCTCGGAAGCCGTGATGAGCGCATGGGCGGGGCTCGGCTATTACAGCCGTGCCCGCAACCTGCATGCCTGCGCCAGGGCTGTCGTCAACGGGCATGGCGGATATTTTCCGGCCACCGAAGCCGGTTTGCGCACCCTGCCGGGAATCGGGCCATATACTGCGGCAGCCATTGCTGCGATCGCCTTCGGCGAAAGGGCGGCGGCGGTCGACGGCAATGTCGAGCGCGTCATGTCGCGGCTGTTCATGCTGGACGCTCCCATGCCGAAAGGCAGGGCGGCAGTCGCGGCAAAGACCATCGCGCTTGTGCCGCATGACCGGCCGGGCGACTTCGCGCAGGCATTGATGGATCTTGGCGCCACGATCTGCACGCCGCGCAAGCCGGCCTGCGCGCTCTGCCCATGGCAAGCCCCCTGCCTTGTCCGGATGGCCGGCATACAGGAAGACTATCCGCGCAAGCTGCCGAAGAAGGCCAAAGCGACACGGTACGGCTCGGCCTTCGTCGTGCTGCGCGAGGACGACGCTCTTCTGCTGCGCACCCGCCCGCCCAAGGGCCTGCTCGGCGGCATGGCGGAGGTGCCGACAAGTGCGTGGAGCGCCGCGCATGATATGGCAAACGGGTTGGCGGATGCACCGCTGAAAGCAGAATGGCTGACAGCGAACGCACCCGTGCGTCACATCTTCACGCATTTCCCGCTGGAACTGACAGTGCTGGCGGCACGGGTGCCGCTTTCGACAGTTGCCCCGGAAGGCGCGCGTTTCACAAAGCTGGACGGGCTTGGCGACGAGCCGCTGCCGACGGTGATGCAGAAGGTGGTCGATGCTGGCCTTGCCACACTTGGAGTGTCGCGCCCGGCATCTTACGCCACTCCGCCATCGCGCGTCTTGAGATAGGCGGCACCGCAAGCTTTGGCGAGTTCCCGCACGCGCAGGATGTAACCCTGCCGCTCCGTGACCGAAATCACCCCGCGCGCATCGAGCAGGTTGAAGACATGGGATGCCTTGATGCACTGGTCATAAGCCGGCAATGCGAGCCTGTGGTGATTGTCGTTCGAGCCGGGCGAAGGCTCACCGGCCGCAAGGTATTTCTGGCAGGCCGCTTCTGCCATCCTGAACTGCGCGAACAGCATTTCGGTGTCGGCATGCTCGAAATTATGCGCCGAGTATTCCCGCTCCGACTGCAGGAAGACATCGCCGTAGGTGACCTTGTCGGCTCCCTCCAGCCCGTTGAAATTGAGATCATAGACGTTGTCGACGCCCTGCACGTACATCGCCAGACGCTCAAGCCCGTAGGTCAGTTCGCCTGCAACAGGCGCACACTCGACCCCCGCGACCTGCTGAAAGTAGGTGAACTGGCTGACCTCCATGCCGTCGCACCAGCATTCCCAGCCAAGGCCCCAGGCACCCAGCGTCGGGCTTTCCCAGTCATCCTCGACAAAGCGCACATCGTGCAGCTTGAGGTCGACGCCGATGGCGGCAAGGCTGTCGAGATAAAGCTGCTGCAAATCCGGCGGGCTCGGCTTCAGGATGACCTGAAACTGGTAATAGTGCTGCAACCTGTTGGGGTTCTCGCCATAGCGGCCATCTTTCGGTCGGCGCGAGGGCTGGACATAGGCCGCTTTCCAGGGGCGCGGCCCAAGTGCGCGCAAGGTCGTGGCCGGGTGGAATGTGCCTGCACCCACCTCCATGTCATAGGGCTGCAGGATGACGCAGCCGTGGCTGGCCCAGAACTGCTGGAGCGTGAGCAAGAGACCCTGAAACGAGCGGGCCGGGTCAAGGGCGGGGTTGATCATGGTGGGGTTGATCATGGCGGTGTCCTGATTGGCGGCCATGTATTGGCTTTGGGTGGTCATCTGGTCAAGTATTGGGTGTCATCCCCGGCGGCCCAACGGGCCGGGAAGGGGATCCATCTCGCAACACAATGTGGATCCCCTTCCCGCGCCTGCGGCGCGCCGGGGATGACACCCAGGTTTGTGCCCTGTCAAATTCCGCCGGTCACGCCCTTGGGCGGGGTCATCTCGTCGGGCACGAAGAAATCCGGCGCGAGCGGCTTGGTCGGGTCCACGCGGTATTGCAGGAAGTCGGTGACGCCCTCGGAAGCGAGAAAACTGTCATCGATCAGGAAGTTGCCGCTGAACTCGCGGGCACTCTTGCAGAAGATCGCATGGGCTGCGTCCGCCATGATCTCCGGCGTGCGGCTCATCTGCATCAGTTCGTCCCCGACCACATACTTGATCGCGCTGGTGGCGATGGTGGTGCGCGGCCAGAGTGCGTTGACCGCGATGCCATGGCGACGGAACTCGCCAGCAAAGCCCAGCACGCACATGCTCATGCCATACTTGGCCATGGTGTAGGCGACATGCGGGGAGAACCACTTTTCCTTCATGTCGAGCGGCGGCGACAGCATCAGCACATGCGGGTTGGCGGCCTTGGCCAGATGCGGCATGGCGAGCTTGGTGGTCAGGAACGTGCCGCGCGTGTTGACGCCGTGCATCAGGTCATAGCGCTTCATGTCGGTGGCGGCGGTCGGGGTGAGCTGGATCGCCGAGGCATTGTTGACCAGAATATCGATGCCGCCAAACGTCTCGACCGTGCGAGCGATGGCCGAGGCGACCTGATCTTCCTCGCGTACGTCCATCTGGATCGCCAGCGCCTTGCCGCCCACCGCCTCGATCTCGCGGGCGGATTCATGGATCGTGCCCGGCAGCTTGGCGTGAGGGTCTGACGTCTTGGCGGCAATCGCGACATTCGCACCGTCCCGCGCGCAGCGCAGCGCGATGGCAAGGCCGATGCCACGTGAGCCGCCGGTGACGAAGACGGTTTTTCCGGCGAGCAGTCTGGTGTTCATGGCATGATCTCCTTGTAAACTTGCGTAAAACGCGCCGGCTGGCTGCCGTCATCGTCGGTGAAATGATGGCTCCTTGCCAGATCGGCGGCATGCACGACCTGGCCGGAAAACCGCGCCACGTCCGCATCCGCAGCCAGCGCGGCAACGGCCCGCCCGGCATAGCGCGGGGTTTCAGTCGCCTCATCGGCCTGCCCGGCGTCGATGACGCGTTCGGTGCGCACGAACCCTGGCGAGAGGGCGAGCGCCGTGACGCCATGGGGCTTCAGTTCGGTGGCCATGGCCAGTGACAGGCGGTTCATCGACGCCTTGGCCACATCATAGACCACATCGCCGAGATAGCCGGGGCCGGTGTCGAAGCTGATGGTGACGATCAGGCCCCGCCTGGCCGCCACCATGGCGGGCGCAATGGCGCGAGAGGTCAGGTATTGCGCATAAAGGCCCGATTCCAGCGCCTTGCCCAGCATCTGCGGGCCTCGCCGCCAGAATGGTGTGCCGAACTGCGAGCCATCCGCGTGGCGCGTGCCGTCAAAGCCGTCATTGCCGCCCCAGACCGCGTTGACCAGCACATCGATGCGGCCAAAGCGGCGCAAGGCCCATGACACCATCGTGTCGACCTCGCGCTCCCTCGTGTGATCGCAGACATAGTGATGGCCGTGGCCGCCTGCTGCATCGACCTCACGGGCGGTGTCCTCGATCACCTCGCTGCGCTGGTCGGTGCGGGCACCGGCTTCCGTCGAGCGCGCCGTGACGATCACCAAAGCCCCGGCCTCTCCGAGTGCCCGCGCCACGCCCCGGCCGAGGCCGCGCGACGCGCCCGCAACCAGACAGACGAGGTTGGCGAGGTCAGCCGTCACATCACATGCTCATCGACACGTTTCAGCTCGCCAATGCGAGCGGTGCATCATGGATCGAGGCGGCCCCGCCCGTCACCGTGACCTCCAGCCCATGTGCAGCAGTCAGAAGATTTTCCGCGAAAAAGCGTGCAATGGCGATCCGTCCGACATGGGCGGAGTTGCTGTCTCCGGCTGTCAGCGCCCTGTCAGCCGCCAGCGCGATCTCGGCAAGGCCCGCCGCGCCCTGCGCGAGGCCGAACAGGCGCAAGTATGGCGTGGCACCGGCCAGCGCGTCATCGGGCCGATTGCCAGCCATCGCGCCCTCGATCCAGCTTGTCGCGCGGTCAAGGCTCTCATTGGCATCCCGCATCCGGGCCGCCATCTGGCCAAAAGCCGGATTGCGGCAGGCGGACACAGCGCTTTGGGTCTTGCGCAAGCGAGCGATGGCCGCGCGAACCGTTGAACCGCCAGCAAGCGGCAGCTTGCGCTGCACCAGATCGATGGCCTGGATGCCGTTGGTGCCCTCATAAATCGTCAGGATACGGGCGTCGCGCATGTGTTGCGCCGCGCCGGTCTCCTCGACAAAACCCATCCCGCCATGCACCTGCACGCCGATGGAAGCGACCTCGACGCCAATGTCGGTGGAGAACGCCTTGGCCACGGGGGTCAGAAGAGCGCCCATGTCGGCGGCGGCCTTCTTCGCGGCGGGGTCGGCAACATGATGCGCCTTGTCCAGTTCGGCAGCGGTCAGGTAGCAGATGGCGCGCGAAGCGTTGGTCAGGGCCAGCATGGTCATGAGGTTGCGGCGCACGTCGGCGTGCTCGATGATCGGGCTCATGCCGTCAGTCGTCGCGCCCGGCGCTTTGCCCTGCTTGCGCTCATTGGCATACCACAGCGCCTGCTGGTAGGCGCGGTCGGCAATGGCGACGCCCTGGATGCCGACACCGAGGCGGGCATTGTTCATCATGGTGAACATGCAGGTGAGACCGCGGTTTTCCTCGCCGATCAGGTAGCCCACCGCGCCGCCCGCATCGCCGAACACCATGGTGCAGGTGGGCGAGCCGTGGATGCCGAGCTTGTGCTCGATGCCCGAGCAGCGAACGTCGTTGCGGGCACCCAGCGAGCCATCCGCATTGACCAGGAATTTCGGCACCAGGAACAGCGAGATGCCGCGTGTGCCAGCGGGCGCGTCCGGCAGGCGGGCCAGCACCAGATGGATGATGTTGTCGGTCAGGTCATGCTCGCCATAGGTGATGTAGATCTTCTGTCCGGTGATGCGGTAGCTGCCATCCTCGTGGCGCTCGGCCCTTGTGCGCAAGGCACTCAGGTCAGAACCCGCCTGGGGTTCAGTCAGGTTCATGGTGCCCATCCAGGCCCCCGAGACCAACTTTTCGAGATAGGTGTCCTTCAGCGCCTGCGCGCCATGCACCGTCAGCGCCTCGATGGCGCCGCAGGTGAGCAGCGGGCCAAGCGCGAAGGCCAGAGACGCGGCGTTCCACATCTCGAGGCAGGGCGCATTGATCAGCGCGGGCAGGCCCTGGCCGCCGTACTCTTCCCTGGCTGGCAGCGCGTTCCAGCCACCTTCAGCCCATGCGGTATAGACCTGCTTCCAGCCGGCCGGCATGGTGACAGTGCCGTTGTGCAGCGGCGTGCCCGCCTTGTCTCCGACCCTGTTGAGCGGCGCGATCTGCCCGGCGGCGAACTTGCCGGCCTCCTCCAGGACCGCTGCAACCACGTCATGCGACAGATCGGGATAGATGCCGTCCTCGATCGAGCGGTCCAGGCCTGCCACGTGCTTCAGCGTGAACAGCATTTCGTCAACGGGCGGGCGATAGGTCATGACGGTTCCTCCGGGTGTTTCTTGTCTTTTTGCATGGACGGATGTCGTGTCGTCCATCTGTCAATGATTGACGCCATCATGCGGCAAAGCCTACCGAAGCGTCCAGTGAGCACAGCGAGATAGTTCACATATGAACGACCTGCCGTCAACTGCCGAACCCGCAACGGAAAACAGGACATGATCATGCCAGCAGCCATCCTCGCGCCCGATGCAACTGGCGTGGCAGAGGCAGCCCGCCTGTTGCGGGACGGCAGGCTGGTCGCACTGCCGACAGAAACCGTTTACGGGCTCGCGGCGGACGGATCGATCGCGCAAGCGGCGGCCCGGATCTATGCGGCGAAAGGCCGCCCCTCGTTCAACCCGCTGATCGCTCACCTGCCCGACATGGCTGCGGCACGCAGGCAGGGCCTGTTCAGCGCACAGGCCCTGGCTCTGGCCAAGGCGTTCTGGCCCGGACCGCTGACGCTTGTGGTGCCGATTTCGCCAGATTGCACGGTGTGTGAGTTGGCGCGGGCCGGACTTGCAACGGTTGGCCTGCGTGTCCCCGATCACAGGGCGACGCTTGCCGTTCTCGAACAGGTTGCCCGGCCGGTTGTCGCGCCATCGGCCAACCGATCCGGCCATGTCAGCCCGACCAGTGCCGATCATGTCCTGGCGGACCTTGGCGGCATGATCGACGCGGTGCTTGATGCGGGGCCGTGTCCGGTCGGGGTCGAATCGACCATCATCGCCTGCCTTGGTGGCGCGCCAAGGCTTCTGCGGCCTGGCGGCATCACACGCGAGCAGGCCGAGGCCGTGGTCGGACAGAGTCTGCCCGATGCAGGCCATGGCACGTCAGCGCCGATCGCGCCCGGCCAGCTTCAGTCCCATTATGCGCCACATGCCAGATTGCGGCTCGATGCGGCAGCGCCCCTTGCTGGCGAGGCCTGGCTCGGCTTTGGGCCGGACCCGGACGTCTCTATGGCGCTCGCATCGACAAATCTCAGTCCGGACGCCAGCCTGATCGAGGCGGCGGCGCGTCTTTTCGCCTGTCTGCGCGCGCTTGATGCTAGCGGGGCGAAGCGGATCGCCGTGGCGGCCATACCGCGACATGGTCTGGGGGAAGCCATCCTTGACAGGCTCTCGCGAGCAGCAGCACCACGCTGAAGGCCAAAGAGGCAGGCCAATGTCCTGCCTCTTCCAGTGTGCTGCCTCTTCCAAAGTGCCATTGGTCACCCGGCTGCACCAACGCGATCCGTTGGCGGTGCCAGCGACAAACCTGACGCCTTGAGCGCGAATGCGCCGTCACCGGCCAAGATATGGGTGATCTGGGCCATGACGAGGAAGGCCGGATACTCCCATCCACCATTTCTGGCTGTGAAAATCCAGCCGTTGGGCCAATGGATCACAAGTGCGCCCAGCAGGATCGGCAGAAGTGCAACCGAGACCAGCCGTGCCTGGAAACCGACGATCAGCAAGACACCGCCAGCAAACTCAGCAAGCAGGATGGGCCATGCCAGAAGGGACGGCAGGCCGACAGACCCGAGAAAACCGGCAAAGCCTGGCATGGTGAAGATGAAATACTTGAGGCCGGCATGGGCAACGAACATCACGCCGAGGGAGATGCGGAGAAGAGCAAGGCCATAGCCTGCCGTGCGAATATCGATCATGGTCAAGGTTCCTGAACTGGTTTCGGTGCGTACCTTCTCTCATTTTCATACTTGCAAGAACATCGATTTTAACGCATCTGTAAACTTGCGATAACGCAAGGATGCAGATGCCGACGCTGTCATGGGATGATTTCAGGCTCATCAAGGCCATCGCCGACTCCAACGGACTGACAGGTGCAGCAGCACTGCTTGGCGTCAACCATTCCACCGTTTTCAGGCGGCTTGGCCAGATCGAGGAGGCCGTTGGCCTGCCGCTGTTCGAGCGCCGCAAGACGGGTTACGTGGCCACCCCCGCCGGTGAGGAAATGGCCGGTCTCGCGGGGCGCATGGATGATGATGTCAGCGCCTTCGCACGGCGCATCGCGGGCCGCGAGATCGCACCGTCCGGCGAGGTGCGCATCACCACGACCGACACGTTGTTCCTGCACCTCCTGATCCCGATCTTCCATGCCTTCCGCAAGAGCCATCCCAGCATCAGGCTGGACATCGTCATCGCCAACCAGGCGCTGAACCTGTCCAAGCGCGACGCCGATATCGCCATTCGTGCCAGCGACTCGCCACCGGACACGCTGGTCGGGCGGAGATTGGCGACGCTGGCATGGGCCGTGTACGGGCGGAAGGACGACGCGCTGACCCAGCCGGAAGCCTATGATTCAGCCTCGCTGTTCGACCGTGACTGGGTCTGCCTTGGCGATCAGCTTGGACATGTGAAGGCCGCCCGCTATGTGCGGGACCGTGTCTCGCCCGAACGCATCGTGCTGAAGACATCAGCCGTGCTCGGCATTGCGGAGGCCATCGAAGGTGGCCTTGGAATCGGGCCACTCCCCTGTTTCATCGGGGACCAGAAGCCGGGCCTCAAACGCCTGATGGCACCCAACCCGGATTT
>JANMHN010000074.1:0-7235 GCA_031375185.1 Allobosea sp.
GCGGCGTTCGGTGGCGAGATCGACCGGCGGAGGCGCGCCGTCGGCCTTGCCGCAGACATCGCGCAGGTAGATGGATTGTCCGAGCCAGCCGGTTGTGTCGCCGACCAGCATCACCACATCGCCAGCCGCCTTGAAGGCGACGGTGGCATGCTTTGTCACATCCGCCAGCACGCCGACGCCGCCAATGGTTGGAGTCGGTAGGATGCCCTGGCCATTGGTTTCGTTGTAAAGCGAGACATTGCCCGACACGACGGGGAAATCGAGCGCTACGCAGGCTTCGCCGATGCCTTTGATGCAGCCGACCAACTGGCCCATCGCGTGGGGTCGCTCCGGGTTGCCGAAATTAAGGTTGTCGGTGATGGCCATCGGCGTTGCGCCTACGGCGGTGAGATTGCGCCAGGCTTCAGCGACGGCCTGCTTGCCGCCCTCGACCGGGTCGGCCTCGCAGTAGCGCGGGGTGACATCGCAGGTCATCGCCACACCTTTTGGCCCGTCGCCAATCCGGATCAGTCCTGCATCGCCGCCTGGCGTGACCACCGAATTGCCGAGGATCAGCGTGTCGTATTGCTCGTAGACCCAGCGCTTCGAGCACTGGTCGGGTGAGCCGACGAGCTTCAGCAGCGCCTCGCGGTTTGACATGGGCGGCGTGATGGCGGCTGCTTCGATCACCGGCAGCTTGGGTGACGGTGTCCATGGGCGGTCATATTCCGGCGCCTCGTCGCCGAGTTCCTTGATCGGCATGTCGGCCATCACCTCGCCATGGTGCTTGATGACGAAGCGCAGGGTGTCGGTGGTGTGGCCGATGACGGCGAAATCGAGGCCCCATTTCTTGAAGATGGCTTCTGCCTCAGCCTCCTTGCCTGGTGTCAGCACCATGAGCATGCGCTCCTGGCTTTCCGACAGCATCATCTCGTAAGCACTCATGCGCTCCTCGCGGCAAGGCACCTTGTCGAGATCCAGTTCGACGCCGAGGTCGCCCTTGGCACCCATCTCGACGGCCGAGCAGGTCAGCCCCGCTGCGCCCATGTCCTGGATGGCATCGACACAGCCGCGTCCCATGATCTCGAGGCAGGCTTCGAGCAGCAGCTTTTCCGCAAACGGATCGCCGACCTGCACCGTGGGGCGCTTTTCGGCTGAGTTGTCGTCGAACTCCGCCGAGGCCATGGTTGCGCCGTGGATGCCGTCGCGGCCTGTCTTGGAGCCGAGATAGACGATGGCCTTGCCCACGCCCGTGGCCTTGGCGAGGAAAATGGCGTCCGCCCGCGCGAGGCCGACCGCCATGGCGTTGACGAGGATGTTGCCGTTGTAGCGCGCATCGAAGCCGACAGAGCCGCCCACTGTCGGCACGCCGAACGAATTGCCGTAGCCGCCGATACCGGCCACCACGCCCGCCACAAGCTGGCGTGTGCGCGGATGATCGGGTGATCCGAAGCGCAGCGCATTGAGCACCGCGATGGGCCGAGCGCCCATTGTGAAGACATCGCGCAGGATGCCGCCAACACCGGTGGTCGCGCCCTGATAAGGCTCGATGAAGGAGGGATGGTTGTGGCTCTCCATCTTGAAGACGATGGCGTCGCCATCTCCGATATCGATCACTCCTGCATTCTCGCCCGGCCCCTGCAACACCCAGGGAGCCTTGGTGGGCAATGTCTTGAGGTGCTTTTTCGAGGATTTGTAGGAGCAATGCTCGTTCCACATGGCAGAGACGATGCCGAGTTCGGTGATGGATGGCTCACGGCCCATCAGCTTGAGGAAACGCTGGTATTCATCGGGTTTCAGCCCGTGCTCCGCGACAAGCTGCGGCGTGATGTTGATGTCGTTGGCAAACACGATGTTCCCCACTGAAGTGGCTTGTGACGGCGGGTGGCCAGTGTTCCCATGAGGCCGGTGTTCCACTGTGGAACAGATGTTTCCTTTTGGGGCAATAGCCTGCTCCACCGTGCGACACAATCCGGCGTTTGGTGCCAGAACGGGACACATCATGGCTGGCAAGAAGGTTGCTGTTGAGAGCCTGGCGTTTGTCGCCGCACTGTCAGGAGACGTCCCATGAAAAGCCCATGGCCTTTCAACTCCAGGTTCAAGCGCTTCGCGCAGGATGAGCGCGGCACTGTGGCGCTGATCTTCGGCCTTTCGATCCTTCCAGTGATGGGGCTGACGGGCGCAGCCGTGGATTATTCAAGAGCCTCGCTGGTGCGCACCGAACTGCAGGCCGCCACGGATGCGACCGCTCTGGCTCTTGCCAAAGACTCGGTCAATGCCACGACTGCAGAGATCAATGTCCGTGCAAACGCTATCTTCAACGCAAATTTTCAAGGCCGCTTTTCCAGCCTGGTCCAATCGCTCACCGTGACCAAGCTGAGTGACCGCTTTCGTGTCGAAGCAAGGGCTCGCGTCGATTTCACCTTGATGCAGTTGTTCGGGCCAGCCAGCACCGATGTCAACGCGCTGGCCGTTTCTGGCTGGGCCATCAACAAGATCGAGATCGCGCTCGCGCTCGACAACACCGGCTCGATGGGCTGGAGCAACAAGATGGTCGAGCTGAAGAAGGCCTTGTGTGGCGACACCACCTGCTCGAACACGAACCCGGCGACAGGCTTCATCAAGGAAATGCGCAACGCTGCCGTTGTGGACAACCAGATCCGCATCGCGCTCGTGCCGTTCGACACCACCGTGCGCGTGCCGCTGACCATCCAGAATGCCTTGCGTGCCGGCACGGCGATCACCGACACGTTCAGCTATACCGGTGCCGGCTATTGCAATTCCAATCCAACGACTGCCGAACGCGTGTCATGGACAATGACAGGCGTGCCGACGACATCGTGGTTCCGGTCGACCAGACGCGACAAGGACACCACTGATGTCCAGCCGAACACCAACACCTGGATTGGCAAGAGTTGTGATCCGGCCTGGCAGATGGCGCGCACAGCGTGGAATGGCTGCGTCTGGGATCGCGACCAGGACAACAACCGCGACATCAGGCCGTCAGGCGTCGATACGACCGACATCCGCACGCTTTATCCAATCGCCAATTGCCGCTGGAACACGCTTGCCCGCATGGCACCACTTGTCGATGTGCGCACCAGTGCGGCTTCCCTGATCACCTCGCTGGCAACGATGCAGCCGTCAGGCAACACCAACGTGACCATCGGCACGACATGGGGAGTCAACATGCTGACCCCCGGCGCACCGATGAGCACGGCGATCCCTGCCGAACCCAACCTCAGTCGCATCATGATCCTGCTGACGGATGGTGACAACACGGAGAACCGGACAACCGGCAACTCGAATGCCATTGATGCCCGCACCCGGCTTGCCTGCGCCAATGCCAAGGCACCCGGACAGGACATCGAGGTCTATGCCGTGCGCGTGATCGACGGCAACCGCGACCTCCTGCGCGAATGTGCTTCCAGCCCCTCGAACTACTACGAAGTGGCTGACGCATCGCAACTGGACGAGGTGTTCAAGAGCATCGCCAGGAAGATCAACGGCATCCGTCTCACCAACTGATCGTCACCGGCTCAAATGCCTCGCTGCAGCGCCCCTTGGGGGTGATGCGGCGGGGCATTTCGCTTTTTCAGACCTCGCGCTTGTCGAGATACCTGTAATAGGGCAGGGCGAGCGGGGCGATGCGCCTGATCAGGGGCTGGAGCCCCCTGGGTGCCGGTTCGGAAAATGGCAGCCCGAGTTCGTTTTCCGGAGTGCCTTTGATGGCCCTCGCGATCTCGCGTCCGAGGATGACCGACAGGGCAACGCCCCGGCCATTGCAGCCTGCCCAGGCATAACCTGCTGGTCCAAGCCTGTGAAAGCGCGGAAAGCCGGGTATTTCGGGCCTGAGCAGGTTTTCCGGCGTCATGCCGACATAGCCGTTCCAGACATGGTCGATTTCGATCTCGCCGAGTTGCGGCCACAGGCGCTTGAGCCGTTCGACCGTGTGGCGCGCGACATTCACGCCGCCGGGGCCGGGCGCAATGGCGGCCCCGCCGGTGATCAGCCGCCCGCGTGCATCCCAGCGGGCGAAGTAAAGCTCGCGGTGCGTGTCCGACATGGCCTGGCGGGCCGGGATGATGCTTTTCCGGACATTGTCGCTGATGGGTGTCGTCGACATCTGCCACGAGCGCACCGGGATCACCTCGGTCGCAATGGCGGGCATCAGGGCGGGTGCGAACTCACCCGTATAGGCATTCGTGGCCAGAACGAGTGCTGAAGCCTTGACGCCTCCGGCAGCTGTGGTGACGGACCATGTCTGGCCGGCGCGACGATAACCGGTGACGGGAGAGCGCGCGTAGATACGCACGCCAAGCGCCACGGCAACGCGGGCTAGCCCGCGCGCCAGGGCCAGCGGGTTGATATGGCCGCCGGAGCTGTTCGACATGCCGCCAAACCATGCGGTCGAGCCCAGCGTGTCGGCCATGGCGCCTGCATCGAGCAGCGTCACCGGCGCGCCGAGCGCTTCCCACTCGCGCACGCGGGCCTCCGCGCGTTTCATCCGGCCCGGTGAATGGGCGGGCTGAACCCAGCCTGTCTGTTCGGCTTCTGCCGCAATGGCATGACGCCTGACAAGGTCGAACAGATAGCCCGCGCTGTCGCGCACCAGCAGGTTGAAGCGTTCGCCAGCCTCGCCATAGCGCTTCACGACAGCGGACGGATCGTGGCCAGACAAGGTGGGGATCACCTGACCGTTGTTGCGGCCTGACGCGCCCCAGCCGGGTTCGGCAGCCTCAACCACAACGACATCAAGCCCGGCCTCGCGCAGGTGGATCGCGGCTGACAACCCGGTGAAGCCTGCACCGATCACGACCACATCAGCAGTTTCCTGCGCCTCGAGGGCCGGAAGAGCCATCGGGGGCTTTGAGACGGCCGCCCACAGGGATGGTGGCCAGATGACGGGGGAGGCAGTGTCCATGACCGGGCTGTCCGTGGAGGCGTGTTTATGCTTTCCGGGAAGATAAGCGCACCAATCGGCCAAATGGCAAGCCGGTGAGCCTGTGTCCGGCAACATGGCAGCCCTTCATGGCATGCTGTTGCAGTTCGCCTCCAGTTAGGCTCAACTCCTTTCTGAACGTGTTGTCCGGGGAGAACTGCATGTCACTGAAGAGCGTTGTCGGGGTCGATCACATCGTGGTGGCCGTGCGCGATCTGGACAAGGCCGCGGCAGCCTGGGCTGCCCTGGGCTTCACCATGTCGCCGCGGGGCACGCACTCGGCGCATCTGGGCACGGGCAACTACACGACGATGTTCGGCGAGGATTATGTCGAGTTGCTGGGTGTTCTCCATGAGACCGACCAGAACCTGCCGACGCAGGCCTTCCTGAAAAGCCGCGAGGGCATCGAGCGGACGGCGTTCACGGCCATCGATGCCGATGGCGGAGCTGCCGAACTGCGCTCGCGCGGGCTTGAGCCGCTTGGACCGGTCCATTTCAGCCGCCCTGTCAGCATGCCGGACGGCTCCACCGATGAGGCCAGGTTTTCGGTGTTCCGCTGGCCTCTCGACGAGGCGCCCGGCGGCATGCGCATCTTCGCCTGCCAGCACCATACGCGCCACTCGGTCTGGATTCCCTCGATCCAGTCCCATGCCAACGGTGCCTCGCGCATCATCCGCATCGAGGTGCTGGATGAGGCGCCCGAAGCTGCGGCGGCACACATGTCGCGGCTGATCGATCAGCCGGTTCAGGTCGAGCCCGATGGCGCCTTCCGTGTGCCCTCAGGTGGGGCGCGGGCTGACTTTGTCTTTCTGGATCACGCCACCTTGAGCAGGCGCTATCCGGCGGCAGCACTTGCAGGCTTGCCGGCACAGGGCGCTGTGGGGCTGGTCCTTGGCACACGTGATGCACGTGCAGCAGCACATGCCATCGGTCCGGGTGCCATCACGGAACAGGGGCGGACCATCGCGCCTGCAAGCATCGCCACAGGGGTGGTGGTGTCGTTCATCCCCGCCTGACCGGTCATGCGGAGCAAGCTGCTGCCCTGACCCTGTCTGCCATCTTCCTGCCATCACATTCCGAACCGGAGGCTCCCCATGGACATGACACGCCGCACCGCGCTGATGACATCAGCAGCCATAGCCACAAGCGTCCTGCTTCCCGAGCGCGGCAGCGCCCAGGAAACGCCACGCCGTGGCGGTATCTTCACGGTCCATTACGCTACGGAGCAGCGCATCCTCAATCCGTCGCTGCAGGCCTCGACCGGTGTCTACATCGTCGGCTCCAAGATGCAGGAGCCGCTGGTCGACCTTGATGCGCAGGGCCAGCCGACTCCCTGCCTGGCCGAAAGCTGGGAGCACTCCGCCGACAGCCTGACCCACGTGTTCCGCCTCAGGCGCGGCGTGACCTGGCACGACGGCAAGCCGTTCACATCCGCCGATGTGCAGTTCACCGCCATGGAGATGTGGAAGAAGATCCTCAACTATGGCACCACGCTTCAGCAGTTCCTGACCGAGGTGCAGACACCCGATCCCCATACGGCGATCTTCAAGTATTCCCGCCCGATGCCGGCGGGCCTTTTGCTGCGCGCCATGCCTGATCTGGGGCACATTTCGCCCAAGCACATTTTTGAGACCGGCGACATCCGCCAGAACCCCGCCAACACCGCGCCCATCGGCACCGGCCCGTTCAAGTTCGTGCAATACGAGCGCGGCCAGTTTATCATTGCCGATCGCAACCCGAACTACTGGCGCGACAACCGCCCCTATCTCGACCGGATCGTCTGGCGCGTGGTCGGAGACCGGGCTGCAGCGGCTGCACAGCTCGAAGCAGGCCAGATCCTGTTCTCGCCGCTGTCCTCGCTGGCGATTTCGGACATGCAGCGTCTGGGTGGCGATCCGCGCTTCGAGGTGACGACCCGCGGCAACGAGGGCAATGCCCGCACCAACACGCTCGAATTCAACTTCCGCACCCCGCAGATGGCGGACATACGAGTGCGCAAGGCGATTGCACATGCGCCGAACGTGCCGTTCTTCATCGAGAACTTCCTTGGTCCCTTCGCCAAGCTGGGCACCGGCCCGATCCCGACCACTTCGCCGGACTATTACCCCGCAGGCATGCCGCAGTACGGCTTCGACAAGGCGCTGGCAGAGCGGCTGCTCGACGAGGCCGGGCACAGGCGCGGCGCTGGCGGCGTGCGCTTCCAGGTCCGGCTGCTGCCCGCGCCATGGGGCGAGGACATCGCGCTGTGGGCCACCTTCATCCAGCAGTCGCTGAGCCAGGTCGGCATCCGCGTCGAGGTCGTGCGCCTCGATGC
>JANMHN010000108.1:0-1775 GCA_031375185.1 Allobosea sp.
CCGAACCTCATTGCCGATGAGAACAAGCGCGTCTCCAAGCAGCGTGCTCTGGACTATATGGGCCTCAAGGCCGGAACCAGGATCACCGACATCGAACTTGACGTGATCTGGATTGGCTCCTGCACCAATGGCCGCATCGAGGACATGCGGGCCGTCGCGCGCATCGTCGAAGGCAAGAAGCTGCACGAGCGGCTGCACTATGGCATGATCGTGCCAGGCTCGGGCCTCGTGAAGCAGCAGGCCGAGGCCGAGGGGCTGGACAAGATCTTCATCGCGGCGGGCTTCGAGTGGCGCGAGCCGGGCTGCTCGATGTGTCTGGGCATGAACCCGGACCAGCTCAAGCCCGGCCAGCGCGCCGCTTCCACCTCGAACCGCAATTTCGAAGGCCGCCAAGGCTTCAAGGGCCGCACGCATCTCGTCTCGCCGCAGATGGCGGCGGCGGCGGCGCTGGCAGGCCGGTTTGTGGATGTGAGGACGCTGGGGTAGGTTCTGTGCGAATGGTCAC
This sequence comes from Allobosea sp., assembly GCA_031375185.1. Classification (GTDB taxonomy): domain Bacteria; phylum Pseudomonadota; class Alphaproteobacteria; order Rhizobiales; family Beijerinckiaceae; genus Allobosea. Next base: position 506 of record JANMHN010000108.1, read on the forward strand.
GGCATCCTCACCCTGAACTTGTCGAAGGGCGAGGTTCCAGTTGGCTCACCTGAGTGGAGATCATCCTTCGACGGGCTCTGGATGAGGATTGTTGCAAGGAGCGAGGATGACCCAGCCACCCGACAAATCCCAGCAAGAAGCCAAGGCCATCCTCGACCGCGCCAAGCGTGATCAGGAGGGGCTGCTCGCCTCGTCCATGGCGCGGGCGTCGGATCATTTCTCGGGCAAGGATGCTGTCGGGCAGGGCGAGGGCGGCACGACTGACAAGGTCGAACTCTGGGGCCGCCGCATCGGGCGCTCGGCGTCGCTGATTGCCGTCATCGTGCTGGGCTACATGCTGGGCGTACAGTTGAAGCTGTGGTGAGTGCAAGGCCCCACCCGACCCTCCCCGCGTGGCGAGGAGGGAAGCCGGTCAGCAGCGATTTCAGGTCACGAACATTTTTTGCGGATCGGCACGAAGGTCGCCGCCTTCCCTCCCCGACACGCGGGGAGGGTGCGGGTGGGGTCTTCGTGAAGAACGCCTCGTTATCGGCTGACAAACCACGTCCCCCGCCCTATCTCTGCCCCATGACCGATCCTCTTTCGAGCCTCAAGGCCCCGACCCTTGCCGATTTCGAGCGGCTCGCGGATGATGCCTATGCACGGCTGCCGCCCGAATTCCGCGCGCTGACGGGCACTGTGATCATCCGCGTCGAGGATTTTCCGACCGATGAGGTGCTGGAGGAGATGGAGGCACAAACGCCGTTCGACATTCTCGGCCTGTTTCAGGGCGTCGGGCTGGCGCAGGACGGCGCCGTGTCCGAGACGGGCCGCATGCCGAACATGATCCACCTGTATCGCCGCCCGATACTGGACTACTGGGCCGAGCATGACGAGACGCTGGGCCATCTGGTGACGCATGTCCTGGTCCACGAGATCGGGCATCATTTCGGCTTGTCGGACGAGGATATGGAAGCCATCGAGGAGCGGGCCGGCTGAATGGTTTGCCAACGATCTGAACGTGGTGACAAGAGGGTGCCAACTCGCTATTCAACGTTCGGGAGGCCAATGCCATGAAGCCGTTCACGACACTCACATCCACGCCTGCGCCGATGAAGGTGATCAATGTCGACACCGACATGATCATCCCCAAGCAGTATCTGAAGACCATCAAGCGCACCGGGCTGGGTTCGGCGCTGTTCTCCGAGATGCGCTACAACGAGGACGGCACGGAAAACCCTGATTTCGTGCTCAACAAGCCGGCCTACCGCAACTCAGAAATCCTGATCGC
>JANMHN010000127.1:0-1578 GCA_031375185.1 Allobosea sp.
TAGATGCGTTCGACCTCGCGCCCGCCCTCCACCACGATCAGGAGCGTGAACAGCCTGTGGCCCGCCAGTGCCTTCACGGAGCGGTCCACCTGCTCATAAAGCGACTGCGGACCAGCGCCCCTCGCCAGCGTGTGGGCACAGGCGGTCAGTTCAGTCAGGAGATCGGTCATGGTCAGGCCTTTCGTGGCAGGGTGTCTGGTGCCAACTGGTTGAGTTCCGGAAAAAGCCCGTCAGGTTTCCAGCGCAGAAGGAGAATGAGCGTCAGCCCCACCATGATCTCGCGCGCGGCGGCGGCCTGAACGGGCGTGATGCCCGGCACGATCTCAGCCGCGAAGCGGGTGGCCTCAAGGAAGATGATCAGCAGATACGCGCCAACCACTGCGCCGACGGGCCGCCCGACGCCTCCCGCAGTGACAGCCAGGAACACGTAGATCGTGATCAGAGGCTGGTAGACCTCGGGCGCGACAAAGCTGGTGTAGTGGCCATAGAGCGCGCCTGCGAGAGCCGCGATGGCAGCGGCGATCGAAAACGCCTGGGCCTTGTAGTGCGTCACCGACTTGCCGGCCACCGCTGCCACCGTCTGGTCCTCGCGGATGGCGCGCAGCACCCGGCCCCAGGGGCTGGCCGTGAGCCGCGCCAGCATGACATGCACAACCAGCACGATGAAGCTGATGAGGCCCAGCATGGTCAGGTGATAGCTCGGCCCCCAGGCCCGCGGGACGATGCTCGGCACGCCAGCGATGCCATCCGTGCCGCCCGTCATCCAGATTTCATTGGAAGCCACCAGTCTCACGAGTTCGGCAAACCCGAGCGTGACGATGGCCAGATAGTCATCTCGCAGCCTCAGCGTCGAGAATGTGACAGCAAGGCCGGCCAGCAAGCCCACCACGATGGCTGCCAAGAGCCCCAGCGGAATGGGCCAGCCGCCCCATTTGGTTGCCATGGCAGAGGCATAGGCACCGATGGCGAAAAAACCGACCAACCCGAGATTGACCAGCCCCGTGAGCCCCCAGGACAAGGTGAGGGATTGGGCCAGAAGCGCATAGATGCCCGCAACAACAAGGATGAAGACGATGTAGCTGATCATGCCGCCTGCTTCTCGCCCATCAACCCGCCCGGCCTGATGGTGAGCACCACCAGGATCACCAGAAAGCCGATGGCCGTGCGGTAGTTGGGGGCGATCAGCAGCACGGTGAGTTCCTCGGCCATGCCGATGATCAGCGCCCCCGCCACTGCACCCGGAATGGAGCCGAGGCCGCCGAGCACGGCTGCAGCGAAGATCGACAGGATCAGCCTGAAACCCGTGAGCGGGTCTGCGGCTGAATCCAGCGCCACCAGCATGCCGCCAAGCCCGGCCAGCCCGCCGCCGACCATGACGGTGATGGCCGCGACCAGAGCCGGCTTCACGCCCTTGAGCCTGGCCAGGTCCGGGTTGTCCGCCGTGGCCCGCATGGCGCGGCCCATGCGGGTGAAGTTGAGCAGCGCCCAGAGCAGGGCCATGATGGCCAGTGCGACGGCGAGGTTTTCGACCTGTTGCGGCGAGATCCGGATATCGCCGAACCGGATGTCGCGCATCAG
>JANMHN010000152.1:0-3074 GCA_031375185.1 Allobosea sp.
CACATGATCGAGACGATCAACAAGATCGTGCGCACCTCGCGCCAGATGCTGCACGAGATCGGGCGCGAGCCGACACCCGAAGAGCTGGCCGAAAAGCTCGCCATGCCGCTGGAAAAAGTGCGCAAGGTGCTGAAGATCGCCAAGGAGCCGATCAGCCTCGAGACGCCCATCGGCGACGAGGAGGATTCGCATCTTGGCGATTTCATCCCCGATCCGAATGTGCTGATGCCGATCGATGCCGCGATCCAGAGCAACCTGCGCGAAACCACCACTCGCGTTCTGGCTTCGCTCACCCCGCGCGAGGAACGCGTGCTGCGCATGCGCTTCGGCATCGGCATGAACACGGACCACACCCTTGAGGAAGTGGGCCAGCAGTTCAGCGTGACCCGCGAACGCATCCGCCAGATCGAAGCCAAGGCGCTCAGGAAGCTGAAGCATCCGTCACGGTCGCGGAAGCTGAGGAGCTTTCTGGATAATTGAGGTCTGAAAAGGGGCCGGACCTGGTTGCTGTCCAGCAACAAGCTCTCGACCAATGGCGCGAGGGCGCTGTATGGATTGCGGGATGGAACTGTTTGCCGCAGCAGGTATCGATCTCCCTCTGAACGGGACTGGCGCGCGAAGCGCCCGTCCCTCCATCCGGTTACTTCGCGTTCCGCTTTTCAGTCACAAGGTGCTCAAGCAGGCACGAAGTCTTGCTGCATTTGCTCCAACGCCAGAGCAGCTTTCTGCGGCAGCGGAATACGCTGCAAGCGTCCGGAACACCCGTTTCCTCAAACAAAAGGAAACGTCTGTCAGACCTGTGTTCATCCAGCAGATTTTGCGGGTGGTCCTTGGTTACAAAACCATCGATGCGACGGGAATGCACACACTCGCGTTCGAACACCCGGTGCGGCGCGGTGCGGTCGATGTCGCGCTTGGACGTTTCGGCAGGCACGAGGAGCCTGACGACGTCCGCGCGCCTTTCGAGCTGAAGGGGCCCGACACGTTTGACCTCGACAAGATCGTGCCAGGTCGCGGGCGCAGTCCGGTTCAGCAGGCATGGGATTATGCCATCGACGCGCCGGGTTCACGCTGGGTGCTGGTGTCCAATTGCGTCGAGATCCGCCTGTACGGGTTCGGCCGTGGACGCGATGCCTACGAGGTCTTCGATCTGTCGCGGCTCGACGAGTTCGAAGAGCACGCGCGTCTGTGGCTCGTTCTCTCGCAGGATCGTTTTCTGGGTGGCGACACCGACAGGCTGCTTCGTGATACAGACAGTGTCTACCGTGATGTCACGAGCGAACTTTATGCCGAATACAAGGCGTTGCGGGACAAGCTGGTGTCATTTCTGGTCGGCAGCGCCGATGGACCGCGACTGCCGTTCCTGGGTGCAATCGAGACAGCGCAGAAGGTGCTTGACCGCATCCTGTTCATCGCATTTGCGCAGCGGACGGACCTGCTGCCTGACGGCCTGCTCAAGCGCGCCCTGACGGAAGAAAACGCATTTGTTCCCCAGCCGATCTGGATGAATTTCCTGTCATTGTTCCGCGCCGTGGACCGCGGCAATGACCGGCTTTCCATCTCCGCTTACAATGGAGGATTGTTCGCCAAGGATGAGGTTGCCGATGGTTTGATCCTTCCCGATCACCTGGCCGTCGAGGTGGCCGCTCTGGGCAAGTGGGACTTCGGCAGCGAAGTTCCGGTCACGGTGCTGGGCCACATCTTCGAGCAGTCGATCACAGACATCGAGGGCATGAAGGCCCGACAATCGGGGTCTGATGCGCCGGACATTTCAAAGCGGAAACGCGACGGTGTGGTCTACACGCCCGATATGGTCACGCGCTTTCTGGTCGAGCAGACCATTGGCGTGACGCTTCGGGAGCGTTTCCTGCACTTGCAGACAGGCGTTGATGAGAACAGTCAGGATGGAGAAAGGGCGTTGTTGCTGGCCTATCTCGATGTCCTGCGCAATCTGGCCGTGCTTGATCCGGCCTGCGGCTCGGGGGCCTTTCTCGTCGCGGCATTCGACGAGTTGGCGCGCGAGTACCGTGCCGTCGTCGGACGTCTCACCGAGCTTGGCGAGGCCATCACATTCGACATCTTCGACCAGATCCTCACCCGCAATCTCTATGGTGTGGATGTCAACGCTGAATCCGTCGAGATCACGCGACTGTCGCTCTGGCTCAAGACGGCAAGGCGCCAACACAAGCTCCAGAACCTGGAAAGCACGGTCAAGGTCGGCAACAGCCTGATCGATGATGCAGCCTTCAGTGACAGGCCGTTCGACTGGCGAGCGGCATTTCCGCAGGTTTTCGAGAATGGTGGCTTTGATATCGTGATCGGAAATCCTCCCTATGTGCGGATGGAGACGATCAAGCCGTTCAAGCCCTATCTGGAAAAGCATTATGTCGTGGCCGCCGACCGGGCCGATCTTTATGCCTATTTCTTCGAGAAGGGCATCAAGCTGCTCAAGGACGGCGGCAGGCTCGGCTATATCTCGTCATCCACCTTTTTCCGCACCGGCTCCGGCGAGAACCTGCGTGTTTTTCTCAGTGACAAGGTCGCGCTGGAGGCCGTCGTCGATTTCGGCGACCTGCAACTGTTCGACGGTTTCACGACCTATCCGGCGATCCTGACGCTGCAAAAGGGCGTGGCGGACGGGCGAGCGGGCGATCTGCGTTTCCTCAATGTCGAGGCAGCATTGCCGGATAATCTGGGGCAATTGTTCACCGAAAAAGCGCAGTCCATGCCGCGCGCCCGGCTGGGTGCAGGCTCATGGCAGTTCGAGGGTGCCGCGCTAGCGGCGCTTCGCGACAAGATCAGCGCCGGGCGCAAGACGCTCGGGGAGGTCTATGGGCCGCCACTTTATGGCATCAAGACCGGCCTGAACAAGGCCTTCGTCATCGATACGCCGACGCGCGACAGGCTGCTGAAAGCCGACCCCAAATCCGCCGACCTGCTCAAGCCCTTCCTGCGCGGCGAGGACATCAAGCGCTGGCGGGTGGAAAGCGAGGGGCTCTGGCTGATCAACACGCCGAAGGGCAAGGTCGACATCGAGGCCTATCCGGCGGTGAAGGCCTGGCTCTGGCCGTTCA
>JANMHN010000170.1:0-8044 GCA_031375185.1 Allobosea sp.
GGAAACCAAGCGCCAGCCCTTTGGCGAAGCGGCAAATGGCGCTGTGGGGCTTGAAACCATGCTGTCGGCTGCGCTGCGCCTGCACCATTCGGGCGACATCGCCCTGCCCCGGCTGCTGGCAGCCATGACCTCGGCACCGGCCGCGCTGATCGGCTCTCTAGCCGGGCGGCTGGAGGTGGGCGCGCCTGCCGACCTGATCGTGATCGACCCTGACCTGCCCTATGTGCTGGAAAAAGCCAGGCTCAAATCCCGCTCGAAGAATTCGCCGTTCGACGAGGCGCGCATGGAGGGCAAAGCCGTGAAAGTCATCGTCGGCGGGCGGGTGGTAGCGGGGTAGCGCACAGGTTTTTGTCCTCTCCCGCTCAGGGAGAGGGTGGCGCGGCGTAGCCGTGACGGGAGAGGGCAAGCGCGGATCGCATAAGCGAGGTCCCTCATCCGTCTGCCTGCGGCAGCCACCCTCTCCCCGAACGGGAGAGGGTACATCGCCTCACTGTTCCAGCCTGATGCCCGCCACCCTGCACAGCTCGGTCAGCGCCGCGCGGTCGGAGGCCATGAAGTGCCGGGTTTCCGCCGCGCTCCAGGCCACAGGCTGGATGACCAGCTCCCGGTAGCGGACCGACAGCGTCTCGCTCCGCAGGGCCACGTTGAGAGCGGTGGACAGGCGCGCCAGCACATCCGGCGGGGTCGCGCCGTGGGCCACGATGGAGGCCCAGCCCGGATAGGTGACATCCACCCCGCGCTCTTTCAGCGTGGGCACATCGGGCAGTTGCGGCTGGCGGTCGATGGTGGTCAAGGCCAGCGGCTTGAGCTTGCCTGCCTGGATGTTGCCGATGCTGGCCGCAAGCGAATCCACCATCACCTGCACATGCCCGCTGATCACGTCCGCCTGCGCCAGCCCGGCACCGCGATAAGGCACATGCGCCAGCCTGATCCCTGCAGCGCGCATGATCATCTCGAACACGAGGTGGTTGGTGCCGCCCACGCCAGCCGACGCATAATTGAGCTGGCCGGGCCGCTCCCTGGCATAGTCGATGAACTCTTCGAGCGTTCTGACCGGCAGGTCAGGCGCGGCATTCAGCACCAGCGGAAACAGCCCAAGCATCGCGACCGGCGCGAAATCCTGCTCGACATCATAAGGCAGCTTCTGGCCAAGAGCGGGAGCGGCGGCGAAACTCGCGGCAGTCGCCACCAGCAACGTGTGGCCATCAGGCGGGGCCTTGAGCAGCGCCTGTCCGGCGATGATTCCATTGGCGCCGGGCCGGTTGTCGATGACGACGGACAGACCGAGTTCACTCGTCAGAGCCTCGCCAAGCCGGCGCGCGGCAATGTCGGTGCCGCCTGAGGCCGCGAACGGAACGAGCAGTGTCAGCGGCATCGGCTGAAGTGCATGTGCCCTGGTGCTGTGACGATAAAGTGCAAAACCCGCACCGGCAGCCAGAAGATGTCGTCGATGGATCATGCCGCTGTCTCCGCGTGTCAGGCTGAATGTCCGCGAGTGGCGGGATAAAATCAACCGGGTCGGCAATGTGTGCAGCGATCAGGACTGGCTGGGGCGCCAGGATTCGAACCTGGGAATGGCGGTACCAAAAACCGCTGCCTTACCGCTTGGCGACGCCCCAACGCATTGCGGGAGTTAGCTGCGCCGGGGCCGGAATGCAACAGGCAATCGCAGCAGGCAAGGTGGGGCGGCTTGGACGGCCTGCGCCCTTTTGGGCGTTGCACGCTTCGTGGGCCATGACTATACATTCAACGCCGCCTGAAACCCGTCATGGCGGCGCGCGTTGGACCACGTGAGGACTGGCGCAAGATCGGAGTGTGGCTCAGCCTGGTAGAGCACTACGTTCGGGACGTAGGGGTCGCAGGTTCAAATCCTGCCACTCCGACCATGTTTTATCTGCTGTATGAGTCCAGTCATGTTTCGCGAAATGACCGGTTCATGTGGTCCAGGAGCGGCTTGATCAGGAAGCTCGCGATCGTGCGGTCGGTGGTTTTCAGCATGGTCTCGGTGGGCATGCCGGGCAGGAGCTTGAGACCGACGAGCCGGTTCAGCTCGGTGTCCGGGATCAGGATCACGATGGTGTAGTAGCTGACACCGGTCTGCTGGTCCTTGGAGAGATCGCCCGAAATGCGGATCACACGCCCGTGCAACTCTGGCGTCGTTGACTGATTGAAGGAGCTGAAGCGGACACGGGCGTCCTGCTGCTGGCGTACCTCGTCGATATCGTTGGGGCTGACGCGTGCCTCGACGATCAGTTGCTCCGCATCCGGGACGATCATCATCATGGTTTCGCCCGCCGAGACGACACCGCCCACGGTGTGGACAGCGAGTTGGTGAACCTGTCCGCTGATCGGCGCGCGCACCTCGATCTTGCTCAACTGGTCTTCGGCGGCAATCCGCCGTTCGGACAGCTCAGCCACCTTTGTCTCGACCTCGCGCAATTCCTTGGCGATTTCACTGACATGATCCGTATCGATCTGCAGGATCTGCAGTTCGATCTCGCTGATCCGGCCATTGACCTGCGCACGGCGCGATGTCGTCTCGCCGATCGTGCCCTCCAGACGCATGACCTCACGCTGCAATTGCGTGACGCGTGGCCGCTGGACAAGGTTCTTGCGCAGCAGGTCTTCGAGATCGCTCAACTCGGAATTGGCCAGTTTTTTCTGGCCGATCATGGATTCAAGCTGGATGACGGCACCACGCGCCTCTTCCCTGAACTGCTCGATCCTCTCGCGCAGTTGCGACTTCTGGCCCTGGCGTGTCGCCCTGCGCGCCATCATCAGCCGCTGCTCGCCCAGGACCATCGCAGCAATGTCCTGCTCCGCATCTGCGCGCCGCTGCAACTCTGCCGGCAGCACCATGTCAGGCGCAAGGTCGCGCTCGGCCTGCAAGCGCGCCCGGCGGGCCATCAGCCCGTGAAGCTCGTTGACAATGATCGCGAGATTGGCCCGCGTGGTGGTGTCATCCAGCCGCACAAGAACATCGTTCTGCAGCACGCGTTGGCCATCCGTCACCAGCAGTTTGCCAACTACGCCACCTGTCGGATGCTGGACCTTCCGCAGACTGTTTTCGACCACCACGGACCCCGGCGCAAGCACGGCACCCGAGATCGGGCTGATCGTCGCCGCGGCGACCGAGGTTCCGACGAGGGCAAGCACGGCGAACGAGGACACACGCAGATGTTTGCGGAGCAGGGACTGAGCCGGAGATTGGATGTTGGACATGGACTAGGCTCCCTGTGCGGTGCCGGCCGGACTGGCCGGCTCGCGGACCAGTTGAGGGCCGGGAATGATCTTCGAGGCGTTCTTCACGGTCTTGGAGAGCACCTCGTCACGCGGGCCGAAGGCCACGACCTCACCCTGGTTCATCACCATCAGAAGGTTGACCTGGCTGATGGCGCTGGGCCTGTGGGCAATCACGATCGCGATTCCCCCACGCTCACGCACGCCCCTGATGGCTTGCGACACGGCCATTTCGCCATCCCCATCGAGGTTCGCGTTCGGCTCGTCAAGCACCACGAAGAACGGATCACCAAACACGGCGCGGGCAAGCCCGAGGCGCTGGCGCTGTCCTGCGGATAGATGGGCACCTGCAGGACCGACCTTGGTGTCGTACCCGCCGGGGAAAGCCAGGACATGCTCATGGAAGGATGCGGCCTTTGCAGCCGCGATGATCTGGTCGGGGGTCGCGTCCACCTTGAAGCGGGAAATGTTCTCCGCGATGGTGCCATCGAAAAGCTGCACATCCTGCGGCATGTAACCCAGGGATGGGCCAAGCAGCGCCGGATCAAACTGGTCAAGGCTCGCGCCATCCAGAAGCACCTTGCCCTTCAGGGGCCGCCACAGGCCGACCATCGCCCGCGCAAGGCTGGATTTGCCCGATGCCGAATGCCCGATGATGCCGAGCCCGTCACCTGCGTTGAGGCTGACCGACACATTTCGCACCACGGGCTTGGCAGCGCCGGGCACGCCGATGTCGACCGCCTGCATCTGGAAGCTCGCACGCGGAGCCGGAAGAGGCATCTTCTGCGGCACGAACAGGAAATCCGGCAGGATGCGGGCCAGCCGCCTGTAGCCTTCCCGGGCCTGGATGAACGGTCGCCAGCTTGCAATGGCCTGATCGATGGGTGACATGGCGCGTCCGGCCAGGATGGTTCCGGCGATGATGGCGCCGCCCGAAAGCTGGCCCTGGATCACCAGGTAGGCACCGGTCGCCAGAACCGCCGACTGCAGGATATAGCGCAACATCTTGGCCATGCCCGACAGCACGCTGGCTGTTTCGCTGACCCGCCGCTGATGGCCGACAAGCTCCTCCTGGGTGGCATTCCAGCGCCCCCACAGCGCCCGCTCCATGCCAAGGGCTCGCATCACCTCTGCCCCGCGCTGCATGGTTTCGGCAAGCTGGTTGCGCACGGACATCGTGATGATGGCCTGATGCGTGGGGCCTCTTGTCACGACCTCCGTGATCACTGTCAGGACGACAAGAATCAGTGAACCGATCACAGTGATCCAGCCGATCCAAGGATGCAGGATGAAGGCCACGGCAATGTAGATCGGGATCCATGGCAGATCGAAAAAGGTGAGCGGACCCTGGCCATGGGCAAAGCTGCGCACCGATTCCATGTCACGAAAAAGCTGAAGCGACTCCAGCGGCATCCGCACCCCGCGCAGCTGCAGATCGATCGATGCCCGCTGCACGGCTGGCGCCATCTCCTCCTCGATGCGCTCCGCCACGAACCCCATGATCCGGTGGCGAAGGACATCAAAAATCCACTGGATCACGTAAGCCAGAACCGCGATTGCACACAGCGTGATCAATGTCGGGATGCTGCGGCTGCCCAGAACGCGATCATAGACCTGCATCATGAAGATGGAACTGGTCAGCATGAGGATGTTCACGACGCCCGACAGCACCGCGACATGCACAAGCGCGCGTTTGGTTGAACCGAGCGCCGCACGGACGGGCAATTTGGGACGAAAGACCGGACTGGCGGAGGGCTTCACAGACACATGATTTCCCTTGGGTCACGTCTAGGCAGACCACACACCGCAATGTTGCTCAAGAGGATGACGTGCAGCTATGACAGCGTGTAATGACGATAAGCTCTGTCCGTGATTTACAACAAGGACTGTTTACAGCTTGTGAAGCGTGCCGATCTGATTTTGAAACAGTCCTCGTGCTTCAGGGCCATGATTGATCAAGGCCGTCTGGACAGACCGGCGCTCTCTCAGACGAAGCGGCATCTTCAGACGAGGCGGCATCGTCAGACGAGGCTTGCAAGCCTTGCGTCAAGCGCGCGCTTGATGTCATCCTTGATCGCATCCGCTGCGGTCAGGATGTCCTCGGCTTTGAAAAAATCCAGTCCCGCAAATGCGCCAACATCGGGCCGGATGATCAGGTCAGGCGGATGCCGCTCGATCATGCGCTGAACGACCGAACTCATGAGAATCTGCGACGCGCCGAACATGGCCTCGACAGGCTCGGGGATGCGTGTGTCCGAGACAAACGAAACCCCGCAGACATCGACGGCGATCACAAAGCCTCCTGTCTGCCTGACATGCTCATAGGGCAACGGATTGACGGCCCCGCCATCGATCAGCACGCGGCTGTCGAGCAGAACCGGCCTCACCAGTCCGGGGATGGCCATCGACGCGCCAACCGCCGGGGTAAGTGGCCCGCCCGACAAGGCGACTTCGCTGCGAAGGTGATAATCGGTGGCAATCACCGTCAGCGGGATTTTCAAAGCCTCGAAACGGTCAGGCACGGCTTCAGGCCAGAACAGGTCGAGAATACGCTCGCCATCGACCAAAACCGGATTGCCGACACCGACACGGCTGAACAATTCGCTGATCTTGCCAACCCGCGCCTCCAGCAGCTTCGCCACCACGCGCGGACGCTGGCGGAAAGCTGCCAGGACAAAGGCACGGAGCGCCCTGCCCGGCAGGCCGGCGGCATAGGCCGCACCGATGATGGCCCCCATGGATGTGCCGGCGATCGCAGCTGGCTTCACGCCAAGCTCGTCCAACGCCTCGAGGGCGACGATATGAGCAAGCCCACGCGCCCCGCCGGCACCAAGCGCCAGTGTGATGCGTGACGCATCAGGCATGCCGGTGCGGTGTTGTGCTGGCGGGTTTGGCGAGGTCTGCATCAGGCCAGAAAACCCTGCAGTGCCTTCAGCGTGCCAGGCGCGTCTTCTTCCGCCACGAAATGTCCGCCATTGATCTGGGTGCCGATGGCGTCCGGCGCAAAGGAACCACGCCAGACATCGAGCGGATTGACGTCTTTCCCAGTCAGGTAGAAATCTCCCCAGACCAGCAGTGTCGGGCACGGGATGGTCCTGCCCGCCTTGAAATCGGCTTCATCAGCCGCGAGGTCCAGCGTTGCTCCGGCGCGGTAATCCTCACACATGGCGTGGATGCGTGTGGGGTCATTGCAACTGGCACGGTAGCTCGCCATCGCCGACGGCACAAAGGCATCAAGCGTGCCCGATTTGGTCCAACCTGCCATCAGCCCCTCGAAATAAGCTGCTGGATCCTTGCCGATGGCGGTTTCAGGAACAGGCTTGTCCTGCGCCAGAAAGCCCCAGTGAGCGGCAGGCGCCTCGCCAGCCTTGATGCGCTTCCAGACAAGAAATGTCGGCAAGATGTCCAGAAGGGCCAGATGAGTGAGCCGGCCCGGATGGTCCAGCGCCAGCCGATAGCCCACGCGTGCACCCCGGTCATGCCCGACATAAGCGAATGTCACGTGGCCAAGCTGTTCCATGATGCCGACAATGTCCTTGCCCATCTCGCGCTTGGCGTAGCGCTCTCCCTTGCTGCTTGGAGGGGCCGATGACCAGCCATAGCCGCGCAGGTCAGGGCAGACCACGGTGTGTGTCTTCGCCAGCTGCGGCGCGATGCGGTGCCACATGGCGTGTGTTTGCGGAAACCCGTGAACCAGCACCACAGGCGGACCAGAGCCGCCAACGCGCGCAAAGATGCGGCCTTCCTCGCCTTCCAGCCACTTGGCCTCGAAACCGGGAAACAGTGAGGATGTATCGGTCATGTGGCCTCGCCTTCCAGCGCCGCGATGCGCACATCAGTCTTGCCGAAATCGCTGCCCTTGAACAAGAGCGGCGCATCAAGCTGCATAGCCAGGGCGTAGGAAAAGCAATCACCAAAATTGAGGCCAGCAGGATGGCGGCCCTTGCCAAACACAAAAAACGCATCGCGCGCAGCGCGTGCCAGTTCCGGCGTGATGGCGGCAATGCCGATCAACGATCCAGTCAAAAATGAATCCTGTTGCTGAACAGTCAGAGTTGGCAAAAGCCTGTGCATTGCCATGGCCGTCTCAAGGACGCAGGTGCAAGGCGTGATGACTTCGTTCGACCTGATCAAGTCCAAACACATCTGCCTTTCCGGCTCGTGATTGAGGATCGCGACGAGCACGGATGTATCGACGACAATCACGATGGCAAACCATGCTCATCATAGCCAACAGCCTCATCAGCGCTGATCTGCTCGCCGCGCGGCAACGCATCAATCTCGGCCAGCAAGGCCCTGATCTTGTCCATGTCCACCTGCTTCTTGGCAGGCGGCAGGCTGGCAAGCCGGTACTCGGCAGCCTTGCGCACCGCTTCTGTGATGGTCTCGCCGGTGCGCGCCGCCAGCGCACGCACGATCCGGTCGGTTTCAGGATCCTTGATGAGCACGGCCATCAGGCACTCCACGTGATGATATATATAAAATTAGAAACGATATATATCAGGTAAGTGGTTCCGTGTCAGCCACGATCCAGCGCCCGCCAGCCAATGTCACGGCGACAGAAGCCGCCGTCCCAGCTGATGGCATCGACCGCTGCATACGCACGGGTCCTGGCGTCGGTCACGGTCTTGCCAATGCCGACTAGATTGAGCACGCGCCCGCCATTGGCCGTGACCACGCCATCAGTTTCGTCAGTCGCTGCATGAAACACCAGCACGCCATCCATGGCTTCGGCGGTGTCGATCCCCGCTATGACACCGCCCTTCAGAGGCGTGCCAGGATAACCCTTGCCGCACATCACCAC
>JANMHN010000458.1:0-10959 GCA_031375185.1 Allobosea sp.
GCGAGAAATCGACACCCGTGGTCTGCGCACCGTCGCGCAGCGTGGTGTCGAACAGATAGACGCGCTCGGCCACAGCGGTCATCAGACAGCGTCCCCGCCCGCAAGCGGCTTTTCCATGACCATGCTGGCCATCCACTCATCACCGATGCTCAAGGTGGCGCGGCGCACGGCGACATAACCCAGCTTCTCGAAGAAGGGCAGCGCATTGTCCGTCACCGACGCCGCGAGCTTGGCAGCGCCCCGCGCCTGCGCCAGACGCTCCAGCGCGTCGACCAGATGCCGCCCCACGCCCATGAACGCCATGTCCGGATGCACATGCACATTCTCGATCATGGCGTTGTCGCGCATCGCGGCAAAGCCGACCGGCTCGCCGTCCTCCTCCGCCACCAGCGTCAGGCAGGCGCCAAGGTGCTTGGCCCAGACCTCTGCATGCTCGGCCTTGGCGGCCCACATGGCGCGCTGGTCATCATTATATGTCTGTGTCGCCAGTTCCTCGATGGAGGCCTGGAACAGGATGCCCAGATCGGCATAATCGGCGGGCAAGGCGGGGCGCAGGGCATAGCTCATGGCTTGGACTCCTGTGCTGGCTTGACCTCGTTGATGGGTTTCGGCCCTTGGTGATGCGTGCCCGCAGGCCGCCACGTCGAACTGAACGCGCCGGTGGCCGGGTCTTTCGCATCCATCAGGATCACGCCCATTGCCACGATCTCGGCCCGCAGCCGGTCGGACTCGGCAAAATCCTTCGCATTCCGCGCCGCAATGCGCTGCGCGATCAGCGCTTCGACTTTGGCAGGATCAGGGGTGGAGGTCATGGTCATTGGTCCTTTTCAAGGGAAAACGAGTCTCGTCATTCCGGGGCTGCGCCAGCGGAGCCCGGAACCCATCGGCGGAAAGGTTGATCACTTTTGCCGTCGCTACCTGCCGGATGATGGGCATGCGGCACAATGGGTTCCGGGCTCGGCGCACAAGCGCCGCCCCGGAATGACGCGGGAGGTGTGATGTCATTGCGAGCAAAGTGAAGCAATCCAGAACGATCCGGCGAGCATGATGCTGCGGCCACTGGATTGCTTCGCTGCGCTCGCAATGACGACGGAAAGATCACCGCTTCACCTCCCACGTCGTCGTGGGCTCCCCGTTCTCGTCCTTGCCATCCTTGAGCGCGATGCCCATGGCGGCGAGTTCATCACGGATGCGGTCGGACTCGGCGAAGTTTTTGGCACGGCGGGCGGCTAGGCGGACGTTTTTCTTTGCATCAATCAAGTCGATGTCTGCGGGCGAGTCTCCGAATTTTTTGCCTAAAGCTGCTGGATTGGCAAACCCGAGCGCCTTCAGAGTGGCGTGAAATGCTCGGCCTTTGGACAGATCAACATTTTTCGTATGCCATGTATCGGCCTCCCTCCACATTGAATGCAGGTGAGCGATCAAGGCAGGCGTATTTAAGTCATCTGCTAGAATTTCGACCGTCTTTTCATCAAATGCTGCCGACGTGTCGGCATTCCAATTGCGCGTCCAGCTAAGCAACGTCGCCTCCGCCTCCTCCAGCGCCCTTACCGTCCAGTCAATCGGCTGCCGATAATGCGTCTTGAGCATCGCAAGCCTGAGCACTTCGCCGGGCCAGCTTCGCCCGCCGAACGTGTCTGTGTTCAGCAACTCGTCGATCGTGACGAAGTTGCCGTCGGATTTGCTCATCTTCCTGCCTTCGACCTGAAGGAAGCCGTTGTGCATCCAGATGCTCGCCATCTTCTCGATGCCAAACGCGCAGCAGCTTTGGGCGATTTCGTTTTCGTGGTGCGGGAACACGAGGTCGATGCCGCCGCCGTGGATGTCGAACTGTTCGCCGAGCAGCGCACCCGCCATGGCCGAGCACTCGATATGCCAGCCAGGGCGGCCAAAGCCGAAGGGACTATCCCAGCCCGGCTCGGTTTCAGGGTCTGAAGGTTTCCACAGCACGAAATCCGTTGGGTCACGCTTGTAGGGCGCAACATCGACACGGGCACCCGCAATCATGTCGTCGAGATTGCGGCTGGAAAGCCCGCCATAGTTCGGCACGCCCGGTAACCTGTCCATCGCGGTTGGCGAGAACAGCACATGGCCTTCCGCTTCATAGGCCACGCCGCGCGTGATCAGCTTCTCGATGATGCGCACCATGTCGGTCGGCTGCTCGCCATTGGCCACGAAGTCCGTGGCGCGCGGTGTGTGCGTCGGATCGAGCACGTTCAGCGCTTTCAGGTCGGTATTGAACTGCGCCAGCGTGCCTTCGGTCAGCTCGCGCATTTCAGCCAGCAGCGGGCCTGTCTTTTCGTGCCGCAGGCGCTTGCTCGTCCAGCGCTCAAATGCGCGCTGGTTGATCTTGTCGTCCACGTCCGTGATGTTGCGGGCATAGGTCACGTGTGTGTCGCCGTAGATGTGCCGGAGCAGCCTGAACAGCACGTCGAACACGATCATCGGCCTTGCATTGCCGATATGGGCATAGTCGTAGACGGTCGGCCCGCACACATACATGCGCACATTGGAAGGATCGAGCGGCTCGAACACCTCCTTCGTCCGTGACATGGTGTTGTAGAGTTTCAGCTTCGGCATCGTCGACATGGAATGGGTCCGTCAGGGTGCAAACGTGAGAACACAGGACAAAAACGTGTTCCGCCCGACCTTGTGGCCGGGGCGCTTGTCATCTTGAAAGATTGCAGAAGACGAGACGGTTCCAGCCAGCAGTCGGGCTAGCTACAAATCAGGCTGATCGCAAGGGCGATGTGCGCGGACGTCGTCATAGACGTTCAATGCCTTTTGCGCGCCGATTGGTCAAGGGGGAGGATCGTCGGGTGCGATGTTCCAGTGTCATCACCGGAACGGCTCCAACACCTCCCAACCATGATCATTCAGGCTGGCGGCAGTCCCACCCTCATCGGTTCATTTTCACCAATCCTTAACCGTTGGAGAGCAACGTCGTGTGCATTGAGCGCTGCTCACGGAGCTTCGATCCCATGCGTGGCGTCATCCTGTCCCTCTCTTGTGCCTTGATCGCCGCAGGTGCCGTGTCGTTTTCGGTGGTGCCATCTGCCGCCCCGCGCGCAAAGAGCGAGCAGAGCGTGTTCCTCATCCCGCCATCGGACGGCTACGGTGTCGCCGAGTGCCTTGCGGGGCAAAATGAATGCGGCAGGATCGTGGCGAATGCCTGGTGCGAGTCCAAGGGTTTCGCCAAGGCAGCATCCTATGGCACCGTGTCCGCCACCGACATCACCGGTTCCGTCACGGGCCGCAACAGCCAGCCCAGCACAGAGCCGCCGCTGATGATCAGCTGCGCCGAATAGGCGATAAGATCATCTTTGCGCATTGCTTTTGCACAAGGCCGGTACCCACTTTTGTACGCAATGCTTCAGTTCTTCACCCATTCGGCACATTTCGGCGCTGAGTCAGTGCCCCATGGCATGATCGGCACGGTCGAGGTCGAGTTCTTCGGCGAGCCGTCGATCAGCTTGTCCGAATAGACCAGATAGACCAGCACATTGCGCTTCACATCGCAGCCCCGCACGATCTGCATGCGCTTCCAGATCAGCGAACGGCGCTCGCGGAACATCACTTCGCCCTGTTCGAACTTGGCCTTGAACTTGATCGGCCCGACCTGCCGGCAGGCCAGCGAAATGTCCGAGACCTCCTCGGCCACGCCGAACATGCCGGCGACCCCGCCCCGCTCGGGTGTGGTGTAGTGGCAGGCCACGCCATCCACCGCAGGATCGTCCATGCCGTAGACAGCCAGCTTGTCATCGGGTGTCAGCATCTTCCAGACCGTCGATTTCCTGAAAATCAGGTCAGGGTCATCGTTGGCGGCGACAGGCAACGCAAGCAGGGCGCAGGCGGCGATGATGCAGGATCGGATCACGGTTTTGGTCAAGGTGCGGGGTGTCATGCGTGGGGTCGCCTTTCGTTTGGACATCAGATGGTGATAACGCACGCAAAACGGAAGGGTTGCATGTCTCTTTCGCCACGCTCACACACACAAGAATGACGAGCCGCAGCAGAATTTCACCGCTTCACGCTGCACGAAAGCGCGACTATGATTTGGCATGGACATGAGCCACGGGGGAACGCTTTTCATGAAACGTCGCGATTTTCTGAGAACCGGCGGGATCGCCGCCGCCGCCTCCGCACTTGCGGCGCCCGCCGTCGCGCAGGCCATGCCGGAGGTGAAATGGCGCCTGACCTCGAGCTTCCCCCGCTCGCTCGACACGATTTTCGGCACGGCTCAGACGTTGGCGAAATATGTGGCGGATGCCACAGACAACCGATTCCAGATCCAGACCTTTTCCGCTGGCGAGATCGTGCCGGGCCTGCAGGCGCTTGATGCGGTCTCCACCGGCGCGGTTGAGTGCGCCCACACGCCAACCTATTTCTATGTCGGCAAGGATCCCGTTCTGGGCTTCGGCACCGGCGTGCCCTTCGGCCTCAATGCCCGCCAGCAGCATTCGTGGTGGTATTTTGGCGGCGGCGAGAAGCTGGTGAACGAATCACTGGCGAAGTTCAACGCCTACTCCATTCCCGCCGGCAATTCCGGCTGCCAGATGGGCGGCTTCTTCCGCAAGGAGTTGCAGTCTCCCGCCGATCTGCAGGGCCTCAAGTTCCGCATAGGCGGCATGGGCGGGCAGGTGCTCGCCAGGCTGGGCGTCGTGCCGCAGCAGATCGCGGCGGGCGATGTCTATCCAGCGCTGGAGCGCGGCACGATCGATGCGGCTGAGTTCGTCGGCCCTTATGACGACGAGAAGCTCGGTCTCAACCGCGTGGCGAAGTACTATTATTATCCGGGCTGGTGGGAAGGTGGCGCGATGCTGCACCTGGTCATCAACCAGGCCGAGTGGAACAAGCTGCCCAAGCATTACCAGTCAATCCTGTTCCATGCCTGCGAGGCTGCGAACAACTGGATGCTGGCCAAGTATGATGCGGTGAACCCGCCTGCCCTGCGCCGCCTGATCGCCGCCGGCACGGAACTGCGCGCTTTCCCGCAGTCCATCATGGAGGCTTCGCTCAAGGCCGCCAACGAGTACTATGCGGACATCGCCGGCAAGAACGAGAGCTTCAAGCGCACACTCGACTCGATGACCGCGTTTCGCGGAGAAACGCTGCTGTGGTGGCAGGTGGGCGAGTTGTCCTATGACGCGTTCATGGCCCGCACCCGCGGACGAAGCTGAGCGGTGATGAGCGGAATCGATGGCGGGGGCGAGAGGCCGGCCGACAATCTGAAGCTCGAACGCTTCCTGCCCTACCGTCTGGTGGTGGCGGCAACCCTCGCCAGCCGCGCCCTGGCCCGCATCTACAGCCGTCATTTCGGGATCGGTATTCCCGAATGGCGCGTGATGGCCATGCTTGGCCAGTTCGACCGCCTGACGGCGCGCGATGTGGGCGAACTCTCCCACATGCACAAGACCAAGGTGTCGCGCGCCGTGAGCGAGCTTGTGGAGCGAGGTCTGGTCGAAAAAACGCCGAACCGTGACGATCTGCGCGAGGCTTTCCTGTCGCTCAGCATGCCGGGACGCCGCATCTATGACCAGGTTGCCCCGATGGCCCTGACCTTCGAGAAGCGGCTGATGGATGACATCCCGGCTGCCGAGATGCAGGCTTTCGAGCGTGTGCTGTCCACCCTGACGGAGCGGGTTCGTGTGCTGTCCGCAGGTTTCACGGCAGCTGACGACTGATTATTTGGTTCTGGGCGGCAGAACATACTTCCGTCTCGTTTACCTTCTGTTATGGATGCACCCGCAAGGATTTTCCGTCAGGTCGCCTCCCGAATTCATCTGGTGGTGCGCCTGGCACTCATTGAACGGCTTTCGATGTTCGTCCGTTTCCGTCTGCTTGCCCTGGTGGTGACAGCCCTTGTCGGCCCGCCCTCCTTCGCTTTGGCCCAGGCACCTCAATGCGATGCCTGGCGTGGTGAACTTGCGCGCATCGAACGGGGTGGCGGAGGGTCTCCACGCGCTTCCGCCGAGGCCGCACGCGTCGGAGCAGCGCTTGGGCAGGCACAGGCCCGCTATTCCGCCCTGCAGTGTGACGGTGCATGGGTGTTCCAGCAACCCCCGCCCCTGTGCTTCGCTCTTCGTGGCCAGATCGGGCAATTGCGGGCGCAATATGGTTCGCTCCAGCAGCAAGGCGGCGGGGGTAACGAGAACCGCCGCCGGGCGCTGATGGCTGCGATCGAAGACAACTGCCGCCCCGGCGTCTACCGGACCGACCCTGTGCCGGTCCAGCCGGCCCAGCCCCGCACCCTGTTCGAGGCCTTGTTCGGAGTGCCCGAACGCCCGGTACAACCGGGCCAGCCGGGCCTGGATGGTTCCCTTCTGGACATTGAAGCCCAGGAAAAACGCGAGCCCTCCTGGGGTTCGGGTCGCCCCGTCTGTGTGCGCACCTGCGATGGCTTTTTCTTCCCCCTCGCCACCAGCCCAGGCGGGCGCGATGGCCAGCCGGACATGTGCCAGGCCTTGTGCCCGGCTGCGGAAACCGAAGTTTTCTACATGGCCGGTGACGGCAACATCGAAAACGCGACCCGGCGCGGGGGCGGCTCGTATGCGGGCCTCGCCAATGCCGGCAAATATCTGCGCCAATTCGATGCCTCCTGCACCTGCCGCAGGCAGGGACAAAGCTGGGCAGCCGCGCTGGCCGAAGCCGAGGACATGCTAGACCGCAGGCGCGGCGACGTGATCGTCACCGAGCAGCGTGCGGCTGAAATGTCCCGCCCGAGGGTTGACCGCACAACAGAGCAGCGCACGCGCCGCGAGGAAGAGCGCTTGCGCCGCCAGCAGGCAATAGCGCCGGTCGCGCCCGCATCGGACGTGGCGGCGGAGGCGGCGGCAGCCCGCGCGCTTGATGCCGCAGGTCGCAACGCACCGACAGCAAGCACGGAATCAGCCGGCATCGGTCCGAGCAATCTTGGCACGGGGCTGGTCAATGCCAACCAGGGCGAACGGCGGGAGGTGACCAATTCATTGGGCGAGAAGCGCACAGTGCGGATCGTGGCCCCACAGATCACCCCAGGCATTCAATAGACATATATCCAGGGAATCGGCGTTCCCCACGGGCTTGCTTCAGGCTGTTTCGCCCGCAAGCCGCCGCGAGATGCGGGCACGGCCCATCAGAGGCAACAGCGGGGCAAGCTCGGGCCCGTGCTCCCGGCCTGTCAGCGCCAACCTGAGCGGCATGAACAGCGCCTTACCCTTGGCTCCGGTCGCAACCTTGACGGCCTCGGTCCAGGCTTTCCATGTTCCGGCATCTGGTTCGCCCTCTGGCAACGCCGCAAGCGCCTTGGCAGCAAAGTCAGCATCGGCGATCACGGGCGAGATGGCACCGTTCACCACATCCCACCAGCCGGTGACATCGCCGAAACGATCAAGATTGCCACGCACCGCCAGCCAGAAGGCCTCGCCGCCGTCGATGTCCATCTGCCGCAGCCGGGGACTGGCAGCGGCAAAGCTCATCTGGTGCAAGGTCCGTGCATTGAGATTCTCAAGCTCGATCTCATCGAACTTGGCCGGCGCACGGGAGACGTGAGCCAGATCGACCAGACTGGCAAGTTCGGCCATGTTGTCCACAGGGCGCACGGCGTCGGCGGAGCCAACCAGCGTGGCGAGAGCCGCAACCGCCAGCGGCTCGGTGCCATTGCCGCGCAGCGACGCCAGCGACAGGTGGCCAAGGCGCTTCGACAACCCCTCCCCGCTTGCGGTTGTCAGAAGGTTGTGATGGCCGAAGATCGGCAACTTGCCGCCCAGGGCTTCGATGATCTGGATCTGCACAGCGGTATTGGTGACATGGTCCTCGCCGCGGATGACATGGGTGATGCCCATATCGACATCGTCGACCACCGACGGCAGCGTATAGAGATAGGTGCCATCGGCGCGGATCAGCACCGGATCGGACAACGAGGCACAATCGACATGCGCCTCGCCGCGCACCATGTCGGTCCAGCCCACGACGCGTGGCTCAAGCATGAAACGCCAGTGAGGCTTGCGCCCTTCGGCTTCGAACGCGGCCTTTTCTGCTTGTGTCAGCTTCAGCGCAGCCCGGTCGTAGATCGGCGGCAGGCCGCGTGCCAACTGGCGCTTGCGGCGGCGGTCAAGCTCGTCAGGCGCTTCATAGCAGGCATAGAGGCGGCCCGTCGCACGCAGCCTGTCGGCTGCGGCGTCATAAAGCGCGAACCTCTCGGATTGGGCGAATACGGCATGTGGAACGATGCCAAGCCATGCCAGATCGGCGGAAATGCCATCGGCAAAAGCCTCGGTCGAACGCTCCTTGTCGGTGTCGTCATAGCGCAGGATGAACCGCCCATCGTGCTTAAGCGCGAACAGCCAGTTGAACAGCGCAGGCCGCGCATTGCCAATGTGCAGGCGCCCGGTGGGCGACGGAGCGAAGCGGACGACAGGATTGGGAGCAGATGTCATGTGGCGGTTATGGCGAAGGGAGCGCGCGGGCGCAACTGCGAGGCAAGCATGCGGAGAAACAGCGTGGCACGTGTTCCAAACATACAAGGCCTGTTCGGCAGCGGAGCAAAACTGGACTCATCCGCGTGCGCCATGCGCCCTGCACATGGCTGCAATCGGTCACGAAAACGACGGTTTTTGCGACTGTCCCACGCTTACTTTGTTATACTGGAACGGTAGTCGTTGTGCTCGCGCACTCAAGCTGGTTCCCAGATGACGGGATCAGCGAGCCGACATGATCATGTCAATGGCCTGGAGAAGGCGTTTTTCTCGCGCTGCTGCCGAGCGAGCGGCGTGGATCGGGTGCGTCAGGCCGCGCTGCCGTCCAGGCGTTAGATCTTCCCAGCGTGCTCGCAGGTCGTCATCACGCCGCAGCGCGTCGGCAAGGATATCGGGCACGTCGACGCGGTCCTGATCATCGACCGCGAAGCGCATTTCGACTTCGCTGCCGATATCGACGTCTGCGCCTTTCCGCACGACGGGCGATACGATGAAATACCGCCGTCCGTCACCTGTCGGCATAAAAGCGCCCGCGACCGGCACGTCGGCGATCTCGCCCCGCACGCGCAGCCTTGGATACATGGCAAACGGAAGGTCCCGCTCGACCTCAGGCGGAAGGAACAGTACGGCGTACCAGATCACCCGGCTCTTGCCGACGCCGAAGCGGCTGATGACACCAGAAAATGCGTGGGTGAAGAAGCTCACGCTGCGTTCTGTCGTGCGCGGGGTGTCGCCGGCTCCCCGACATAGGTCTTGTGAGGAGGCTCGCTGAAGCGCTTGAGGCCATCCAGATCCTTGACGTGCATGCCCCGTGTCCAACGCACGA
The DNA here is from genome assembly GCA_031375185.1 of Allobosea sp. GTDB lineage: Bacteria > Pseudomonadota > Alphaproteobacteria > Rhizobiales > Beijerinckiaceae > Allobosea. The sequence continues at coordinate 9,283 of JANMHN010000458.1, forward strand.
TGCCGAACAGCCTCAGCAGCACGTTGAACGGGCGCGGAATCTCGTTGCGGAATTCCAGCAAGACCTCCGTCTTCTGTGGATCAAGCGCCTTGAAACGGAAGGTCAATTCAGGCTTCTGCGGCGGCCCGGCCCCGAACAGCCTGAACGTGACGAATTGATTTTGTGCCAAAGCAGTCAGCTCTTGATGCCCGAAGCGCTTTCCCTTGGTGAAAAATACGGTTTGTGCACCGACCTCGCCATCAACGCCTGCCGCTTCGCAGGTCGATTTCGTCGTGCTCGGCCAAGCTGACCAACGCATCAGGTCTTCCTGGAAACGCACATTGTCGTAGACCTCGCTAATCGGCGCATCGATCATGGTCCGTTCGACATAGGATACGGCGGTCGGCATGAGCATCACGCCAATGAACCCACCCAACATAAGGGCCCCCAAGCCCCACCACAGCCAATCCATTCGCTATCTCCAACATTGCCCAAACCGCCGAACGGCGATACTTTGATGATCAATTATCTTGATTGTCAAGCTATATGGGCGAGCGATGGGACATGGAACAACCACAGGAACCTGAAATCGTCCGAGCTTGCCGTGCGCTGTATGCGGCAATTGACCGGCTAGATCACACGGCGGCGGAACGGCTCGGGGTCAGCCGCAACGAGCTGCGCTGCCTGAACCTGCTGGAACATGGCCCGTGCCGTCCAGGCGACATCGCCCGCCAGCTTGACCTGACGACGGGCAGCATCACCACCATGTTGGACCGTCTGGAGCGCAAGGGTCTGGTCATCCGCAGCCGCAACGACGCCGACCGACGCGGCGTCATGATTTCACCGACGCCGCTGCTCTTTCAGCAATTGGGGCCGATTTACCGTGCCGTCGCGACGGCTCTCGTCGAGACCATGTCGCGCTACAGCCAGGATGAACAGGCGCTTGCGGTGAAGCATCTCGACGATGTGACCTGGGCCTGCGAAGGGGCGCTTCAAGGCTGACTGGGAACAGCACATAAGCTCAACCGACCCACATCGTTTTTCGTCAACAGTCTATCCAAAAGCAACCGGGCCATCGGTTCAAAAACCTTCCTTTTCGAGACGCATCCAACAAAATCAATGCTTTGTGGCGTACTGAGGGGTTAGCGTAAAGATAGCAGTCTTGAAAGGTGTCTCGATCTCATCGTCGCGAAAGGGCCTGACTTTCGAGACACCCGGCCTCAATGCTTCAGTACGCCCGTCATCTTCAAACCCTGTGCCACCAACCAGCCCAGGACAAGGCCCACAAGCGCGCCGCCGGAGGCGTGGATGAACCAGGCAACGAAACCCGACGCCAAGCCGACTGCCTGGCCAATGCTGGCGGCGAAGGCGAGCAGCCCGTATTCCGGCGCCTTCCAGCCCATTTCGGCCATGCCATGCAGGATGATGCCGCCGCCGACCCAGAGCATGGCCAGCATGCCGATGATGCTGAGCAGCTTGAGGAAGGGCGGCATGCCGCTGACCAGCCCGCGCCCGACAGCGCGCAAGGCACCGGCGCGGCTTTTTGCCAGATGCACGCCAAGGTCATCCGCCTTCACGATCAGCGCCACAGCGCCATAGACCACAACCGTAACGGCGATGCCGACGGCTGCCAGCACAACCGCCTTGTTGAAAAACGTCGGCGTCGTGATCTGGCCCAGCGTGATCGCCATGATCTCG
>JANMHN010000232.1:0-5822 GCA_031375185.1 Allobosea sp.
GCTGAGCTACCCAGGATCAACACTGCCGCTGCATACAGAGGCACGTCCGTGCATGCAAGCCCCGATAGCTGATTATCCTTGAAGATATCCATGCGCCTGACCGGTTAACCGATGCTCAACCGCGCAATCATCGCTGGCGCACATTATGTGGATCGAGCCTTGCGGTTTCAGGAGGTATGTTGCTATAGCCGACACAGACGCCACGGCGTCTGTCGCCCTGATGGCCTCGTGGCGGAGTGGTTACGCAGAGGACTGCAAATCCTTGTACGGGGGTTCGATTCCCTCCGAGGCCTCCAGGCAAGTGTCATGGCCAGGATCACGGCGCATGGTAGATTAGGTGCCCCCTGTGGGTGCTGTCGATGTGCGGATGCTGACAGGCCGTGATCTGACAAGGGAGCGTCCAAGGGGAACTGGATGGCTGATTTCGAAGCTCTCAGGCGCAACATGGTCGATTGCCAGTTGCGGACCTATGATGTCACGGACCGTGCGGTCCTGGCAGCCATGGATGCCGTGCCACGCGAAGTGTTTGTGCCGGCAAGCCTGCGCGAGCTGGCCTATGTCGACCAGCCCGTCGCACTTGATGCTTTTGGCGCAAGAGGTCGGCAGATGCTGGCGCCCATGACCTGCGGGCGGCTTCTTCAGACGCTTGATGTGCAGCCAGGACAGACATTCCTCGATTACGCCTGTGGCACCGGCTACACGAGTGCTGTGGCTGTGGCGCTTGGCGCAGTCGTGACAGCCTATGACACATCGCCGGAACTGCGTCAGGTGGCGTGTCTGCTGCTTTCAAAGCCTGACACGGCGGGCGTCATCGTCGCCGATACCTTGCCCGAAGGGCCATTCGATCTGATTTTCGTCAATGGTTCCTGCGAGCGCAACCCTGACGAACTTTTCGCGCTGCTTGCCGAAGGTGGAAAGCTGGTGCTTGTGCAAGGTGGCGGGCGGTCCGGGCGTGCCATGTTGCATCACAGGGCAGGCACCTCTTTCAGCGGGCGTGCCATTTTTGACACGGCTGCCCAAAGCCTTGATGAATTCAGACGAATCACGGCATTCGCCTTGTGATGCTGTAAGGAAGTGTTACTTTTTTGCGCCATGGTCGATCCAACTTCGCAGCCTGCATTTAGTCTATTCTTTCCGGGCAGCCCGGCGTGGTAGTGATGGTGCAAGATTTTGTTCCTTTGGCGTATGGTTGCGCGGGCGATATGCCAGGCGCTGAGGCAAACTGAATATGATCCGTTTATCCGTTCTCAGGCTCAAGACTGGCGTTGCAGGTTTCGCAATCGCACTGTCCTGCGCTGTTCCCGTCGGTGCCGCACGTGCAGCCGAGACGCTGGAAAGCGCGCTGGCAAAAGCCTACGGCTCAAACCCAACCTTGAATGCACAGCGCGCCTCTTTGCGGGTGACCAATGAGGGCGTACCACAGGCGCTGTCCGGATACCGCCCGCGCGTCACCGGAACGGCCGATGTCGGTGCGTCCTATCTCGACTCGTCGCAGCCCGGCCGCGGCACCACGACAACGCGCACGGCACCGCGCGGTGGCTCCGTCGCGGTCGAGCAGACCTTGTGGAATTTCGGGCGCACCGGAAATGCGGTGAGCCAGGCCGAGAGCCTTGTTCTGGCGGGGCGCGAAAACTTGCGCGTCTCCGAGCAGGGGGTGCTGCTGGATGCCGCTACCTCTTACATGAACGTTCTGCGGGACACCGCCATCCTCAATCTCAACAACAACAACGTCGAAGTCCTGGAAGAGCAGCTTCGCCAGACACGTGATCGTTTCAATGTGGGTGAAGTGACCCGGACCGACGTTGCACAGTCAGAAGCCCGTCTGGCCTCGTCCCGCTCTGCAGCCGCATCCGCCACCTCCGCGCTCAAGGCCAGCCTTGGCCGCTATCGGCAGATCGTGGGCGTGCAGCCCAAGCGGCTGGCCCCCGGCAGGCCTGTTGAAAAGAACCTCCCAAAGTCCCTTGAGGAGGCATCGCGCACCGCTCAGGGCGTGCATCCGTCGATCATCGCAGCCCTGCACAATGTGGATGCCGCCGACATCGGCGTGAAAGTGGCCGAGGCCGAACTTTACCCCACCATCGGCGTCACGGCCACGGTCAGCCAGCGCTATGACACGCAGGTGTTGGATGATCGCCGGTCATCGGCATCGGTGGTCGGACGCCTGACAGTGCCGATCTACGAGGGCGGGCAGGTCTATTCGCGGACAAGGCAGGCCAAGGAACTGGCAGGCCAGCGCAGGCTGGAGGCCGACATCACCCGCGAGCAGATCAGGGCTGCCGTTGTGGAAGCATGGGGCACGCTCGAAGCAAGGAAAGCGCAGATCATCGCCGCACAGGCGCAGGTCCTGGCCTCCGAGACTGCACTGAATGGTGTGCGCGAGGAGGCGAAGGTCGGCCAGCGTACCACGCTCGACGTGCTGAATGCCCAGCAGGAACTCTTGTCGGCCCGTTCATCGCTGGTGACGGCGCAGCGTGACCGCGTTGTGGCTTCCTATGCCCTGCTTTCCTCCGTCGGGCGGCTCAATGCGCAAAGTCTCGGGCTCAAGGTGGCCCAGCATGACGCGCGGCAGCATTATGACCAGGTCCGCGATAAGTGGATCGGCCTGCAGACTCCGGATGGCCGCTGACGTCTTTTTCCCATTTTCCTGTGTGTGCCGTTCCGCTGCGGTTGTGCAATGTCATTTGCCTGATCTAATGATCAGTACGAAGAGATGATTCCATCTCCAATGTCGGGCGTGGCACCACGGGTTGAGTATGACGGCTCTCGCAAAAAGCAACGAACCCTCGATGGAGGATATTCTGGCCTCGATCCGGCGCATCATCGCCGATGATCAGCAGGCCACGCTTGCATCCAAGGAGCCTCTGGCCCCGGTCCAGAGTATCCCGCCTGCCGATGACGTGCTCGACCTTGCGTTTGAAGCCGTGCCTGCCGAGCCGGAGGCCATTGCCGAGCCGCAGCCACAGGACGATGTTGATCTGCTCTTTGCCGAGCCAGTGCAAGAACCTGGGCCTGCGCCTACTCACATCGCGGTTGTGCCGGAACCAGTGGCGGTTCCTGCTCCTGAGCCTGTGCCGTCACCTCCGGTGCGCCCGGTTCCTGCCATGACGTCTGAGCTGTTGTCCGAAGCCTCCACAGCTTCAGTGTCCGGTGCATTCGCCTCCTTGTCGAACACGCTTCTCACCGGCAATGCGCGCACGCTGGAAGACCTGGTCAAGGACATCATGAAGCCCATGCTCAAGACCTGGCTGGACGATAACCTTCCGTCCATTGTCGAACGGCTCGTCAAGGCCGAAATCGAACGCGTCGCACGCGGCGGGCGTTGACGAACGGCCATCGCTTCGTCTTTTAGAAGCCAGCATCGGTTTTCGTGATTTGCAGCCGGGCCTTTCAAGCCCGGCTTTCTGTTTTGAGGTCTACCCATGATGGATAACAGGTTCGATCCCTCGGCAATCGAGGAGCGTATCGCCAGGCGCTGGGCGGATGCCGACGCGTTTGCCGCCTTGCGTCCGGGCCGGGAGAACGCAGAGCCGTTCTGCATCGTCATCCCGCCACCAAATGTCACCGGATCTCTGCACATTGGCCATGCGCTCAACAACACCTTGCAGGATGTGCTGTGCCGGTACTGGCGCATGAAGGGCAAGGATGTGCTCTGGCAGCCGGGTACCGACCATGCCGGCATCGCCACGCAGATGATGGTGGAGCGAAAGCTGGCGGCCGAGAACCGCACCGATCGCCGCAGCATGGGCCGCGAGGCCTTCCTGAAAGAGGTCTGGGCCTGGAAGGAAGAGAGCGGCAACGCCATCCAGAATCAATTGAAGCGCATGGGCGCAAGCTGTGACTGGAGCCGCGAGCGGTTCACGATGGACCCAGGCCTCAGCGAGGCCGTGCTCAAGGTATTCGTGGACCTGCACAGGAAGGGCATGATCTACAAGGATCGCCGCCTGGTGAACTGGGATCCGAAGCTCCTGACCGCAATCTCCGACCTTGAGGTCGAGCAGCGCGAGATCAAGGGCCACATGTGGTATTTCAACTATCCGCTGGAAGGCATCGCCTACGATCCAGAGGATGACCGCACCTTCATCACCATTGCTACGACCCGGCCGGAAACGATGCTGGGCGATGGGGCCGTCGCGGTGCATCCGGACAATGAACGGCTGAAATGGATGATCGGCATGCGGGTCAACCTGCCGCTGGTCAACCGGTTGATCCCGATCATCGCCGACACCTATGCGGATCCCGAGAAGGGCACGGGCGCCGTTAAGATCACCGCCGCTCATGATTTCAACGATTACGAAGTCGGCAAGCGTCACAACGTGCCGCTGATCAACCTCCTGACCGCAGATGCGCGCATGGTCGACGAGCCGCACATGCCGGAACAGTATCGCGGCCTGGACCGCTATGAGTGCCGCAAACGCGTCGTGGCAGACCTCGATGCGCTGGGCCTCGTCGCCAGAATCGAGCCGCACACCCATTCGGTGCCTCACGGAGACCGCTCCGGCGTCGTGATCGAGCCCTGGCTCACCGAGCAATGGTATGTCGACGTGAAGCCGATGGCGGAGAAGGCCATGGCTGCCGTGCGCGATGGCCGCACGAAGCTGCATCCGCCCGAACGCGACAAGGTGTTCTTTCACTGGATGGAGAACATCGAGCCATGGTGCGTCTCGCGGCAATTGTGGTGGGGCCACCAGATTCCGGCCTGGTACGGGCCGCCAATGACTTCTGTGGGTGAGGGGGGAAGAGACTACGAGCTAACCTTCGAGGAGATTGGAGCCACTATCCCAAAGAAGACAGTCCAATTTATTGCAATATCGGAGCTAGAAGCTCGAGATCAGGCAAGCGCCTACTATGGAAAAGAAGTTGAGGTCGTCGCTGATGCCCGCGCTTGGCTAGCCCAAAAGAATGTTCAGCCCGCAATTTGGCGCGATCCCGACGTCCTTGACACCTGGTTTTCCTCCGCGCTTTGGCCGTTCTCGACGCTCGGCTGGCCGGAGAAGACACCTGAATTGGCCAAGTTCTATCCCACGACCACCCTTAGCACTGCCTCTGACATCCTGTTCTTCTGGGTGGCGCGGATGATGATGATGGGCCTGGAATTCATGGGCGATGTGCCATTCCGCGATGTGATCCTGCATGGGCTGGTTCGCGACGAGAAGGGCAAGAAAATGTCCAAGACCACGGGCAACGTCATCGACCCGCTGACCGTCATCGACCAGTATGGCGCTGACGCCATGCGTTTTACCCTTGCTGCGATGACGAACGGAGGCCGCGACATCAAGCTCTCGATGGCGCGTGTCGAAGGCTATCGCAACTTCGCGACGAAGATCTGGAACGCCGCCCGATTTGCCGAAATGAACGGCTGCGCGCGCGTGGCGGGTTTCGATCCGCATGCCGTAAAGGAAACATTGAACGCGTGGGTTCTGGGGGAAGCAGCCCGCGCCTCGCGCGATGTGGCCGACGCCATCGAAGGCTTCCGCTTCAGCGAAGCGGCGGACGCAGCTTATCGCTTCGTTTGGGGTACTTTCTGCGACTGGTATGTGGAATTGTCCAAGCCTGTGCTGCAGGCGGAGGCTTCAAGCGAGGCGAAGGACGAAACCCGCGCCACGGTGGCCTACGTCATCGATGTGATCTCGAAGCTCCTGCATCCGTTCATGCCGTTCATGACAGAGGAACTGTGGGCCGTGAAAGGTGAGGCGGGTCCGGCACGTGAGGGGCTCATCTGCCATGCTCCATGGCCTGAGCTTGCTGGTTTTGAAAATGCCGCCGCAGAGGCTGAAATCGGCTTTGTGGTCGATCTGATCTCGGAAATCCGCTCCGTGCGGGCA
>JANMHN010000258.1:0-2893 GCA_031375185.1 Allobosea sp.
TGTGCATGTCAGATGCGATTGGCCATCATCCGTCAAGCCTTGCCGGTGAGCAGGCTCTGGAAGCACTGTCTGTCGCCAGAGTGCGATCTCGCACAGCCTTGGGCGATGTCGGGCGGCATAAAGGTCACATCAGGACGGCGACCGGAACCCGCCACCTGAACCAGACCCGACCAAGCAGATGTTCAACCCCCCGATCCCTTCAACCCTCCACAGGAGACCACCATGACCTCGATCAAAACCCTTCTCGCCGCCGCTCTCGTTGCAGCTTCCTCAACCCTTGCCTTTGCCGATGAAGGCAATGTGAACCTCTATCCGGTCCAGGGTGGTGCAGCCGCCATCATCGAAGGCCGCAACGTCGCTCTGGCCCCCGCCGCCTCGACCGAAGTGGGTGTGAGCCTTTATGACCAGCGCATGCAGGACCAGGTGCGCTCCGGCGGCATCAATGCGGTGACGATGGCGACCAGCGGCACTGAAGTCGGCGTCAGCCGCTGAGGCGATGCGCCAGTGCGCACTGACCCATGAACGGGGCGTGCGGCTGTGAGTTTGGTTTCTGACGCAAACTCCGGAAAGACCCGGCCTCGAAAGGGCCGGGTCTTTCCGTTTGGGCTGCTGCCACTGCAGGATATGGTTCCATGAAAGCACCGCATGGAATGGCCGCGCAAGATGATGCCGACGCCGCTGATGGAACTATTCAAGCCGCCTGACGTTCTGGAAGGTGAAGCGCAAGGTCAAAAAGCCGATTGCGCAAACTGATCAAAAGGAGATGACCATGACATCCATCAAGACAATGATCGCCGCTGCCCTGCTTGCAGCATCCGCAACCGCAGTTGTCGCCCAGGAAGGTAACAGCGCGCGCTATCCGATGATGCCCGGCTATGACACTGTGCGCGAAGGCCGCAATGCCGAGATCGCTCCGCGCGGCTCGGCTGAGGTCGGCGTCGACAAGTTCGATCGCCGCATGTCGGACCGTCCGGCCAACATGGACACGGATGCCTACGAGGGCCGCCTGATCAACGAGAGCGCACGTCAGCGCGGCACCGCCCGCTACGCCCGCTGAACACGACCGGCCATCCATGCCGGTGACGGCGCAGATGGGCCTCTCGCCTCAGCCACTGAAAACCCGGACATCGCGTCCGGGTTTTTTGCTGTCGTCGGGCCTTCAGGCCACCATGGGGTCACATGGTCGGAATGCGCTTGACCTCACGGGTGCATCATGCGACCCGCGACGACATGAAACTCATCCCCAGATTGGTGGCCATCGGCTTCGTCGGCAGCATTTCAGCGCTCGCGATCGCCTCATGGGATGTGGCGCGGGGCAGGGTGCCTGAGACGGCCTCGCCACTGATCATCGCGCTGTTGACCACGCCAGATGCCCGGACCTGCACGCGGGATGCGTCTCAAGGGGTCGGAACCTTCCTCAGGCCCGGCCTGCCGCGCGCTGATGTTCTCGCGCTTTTGCAGCAGGCTGTTGTTGCCCGGCCCGCTCCGTGGTCCTGGACACCGCGCACCGAAGACAGCATCAGCGAACAGCCTGAGCGCATCGAATTTGTGCGCGTTATGCGCTACACAGCCTTCGGCAACCACAAGGTGTCCGGCACGGTCAACCTGCGCAATGACATGCTGGTCGATGTCAGCGCGCGCGTTGCCTGCGCCTTTGGCTGAATGTTGCGGCCTTCCGGCTCGCGAAAGAGTTGACGCACAGCACGCGGCATGCGACCCGGCAGAACATGAACCGGCAAGACATGAAAACGCCTCTCCGCCTGGGCGTCGCGGGCCTCGGCACCGTCGGCGCAGCCCTCATCGACATCCTGAAGCGCCAGGAAAATGTGCTCACGGCCCGCTGCGGCCGCGCTATCCGCATCGTGGCTGTCAGTGCGCGTGACCGCAACCGTGACCGCGGTGTCGATATCTCAGGGTATCGCTGGTTTGATGATCCTGTCGCCATGGCCCATGACGACGGCATCGATTGCCTTGTGGAATTGATCGGCGGTGAGGATGGTCCGGCGAAAAACGCCGTCGATGCCGCCATCGCCGCTGGCAAGCATGTTGTCACGGCCAACAAGGCGATGCTGGCCCGGCATGGCATGGCGCAGGCCCGCGCCGCCGAAGATGCCGGCGTAGCGCTGGCTTTCGAGGCCTCGTCGGCAGGTGGCATTCCCGTGGTCAAGACGCTGCGTGAAGCGCTGACGGGCAACACGGTCACGCAGATCGCCGGCATTCTCAACGGCACCTGCAACTACATCCTGACCCGCATGGAACTGGAAGGGCTGACCTTCGCCGATTGCCTGAGGGATGCGCAGGCGCTTGGCTATGCAGAGGCCGACCCGACCTTCGATGTCGAAGGTTTCGACACCGCTCACAAGCTGTCCCTGCTGACCGCGCTCGCCTTCGGCACCGAGATTGATGCCGATGCCATCCATGTCGAAGGGATCTCGAAGATCACCCCGCTCGACCTCAGGATGGCGGACGAACTTGGCTACCGGATCAAGCTGCTGGGTGTGGCGGAGCGCACGGCCGCCGGCATCGAGCAACGCGTCTGCCCCACCATGGTGCCGAAAACATCCGCCATCGCGCAGGTCATGGGCGTGACCAATGCCGTGGCGATAGACGGCGATGCCGTGAAGCAGCTCACGCTTGTCGGCCCTGGCGCTGGCGGCGGCCCTACGGCGTCGGCGGTGGTGTCTGACATCACAGACATTGCGCGCGGGCTTGTCGGCGCGCCATTCGGCATGCCTGTGGGACGACTGGAAAAGCCGAGCCGCGCGCCCATGCAGCGCCATGAGGGTGGCTACTATATCCGCCTCGCCGCGCTTGACCGGCCCGGTGCCGCTGCCAGCATTGCGACGCGCATGGCCGAAAGCGATATTTCACTGGAAAGCATCGTGCAGAAACG
>JANMHN010000285.1:0-1531 GCA_031375185.1 Allobosea sp.
CATGCCATCGACCGACGTGACGGCCCTCAGCGCGCAGACATAGTCATATGTCCGGCCATCGCCCATAACGCCGACGGTGCGCACGGGAAGCAGCACCGCAAACGCTTGCCAGATTGCATCGTAAAGCCCGGCTTTGCGGATTTCATCAAGATACACCGCATCGGCCTTGCGCAAGATGTCGCAACGTTCCCTCGTCACTTCACCGGGCATCCTGATGGCAAGGCCGGGGCCTGGGAAGGGATGACGCCCGACGAACTGGTCGTTCAATCCCAGCTCGTGGCCCAACGCGCGCACTTCGTCCTTGAACAATTCGCGCAATGGCTCGACGAGCTGCATGTTCATGCGTTCGGGCAGGCCGCCGACGTTGTGATGGCTCTTGATCGTCACGCTCGGCCCACCTGTGAACGATACTGACTCGATCACATCGGGATAGAGCGTGCCTTGCGCGAGGAATTCCGCGCCCCCGAGAGTCTTGGCCTCTTCTTCGAATACAGCGATGAATTCGCCACCGATGAACTTGCGCTTCGCCTCCGGGTCGGTGATCCCCGCCAGCCCCGCCATGAATCGCGCCTCGGCATCGACCACGACGAGCGGAATGTTGTAGTGATCGCGGAACAGGCTCTCGACCTGCTCCCGTTCGTTAAATCGCAGGAGCCCGTGATCGACGAACACGCAGGTCAGCTGGTCACCGATCGCTTCGTGGATCAGGATCGCAGCGACCGATGAATCGACTCCGCCCGACAGGCCACAGACAACGCGGCCAGTCCCAACCTGAGCGCGAATATCGGCAATTTTCTGACTACGAAATTCGGCCATGGTCCAATCCCCGGCCAAGCCGCAAATTCTATGGACGAAGTTGGAAATCAGCTGCGCACCATCAGGCGTGTGAACGACTTCTGGATGGAACATCGTGGTATAGTAAGCCTTCGCCTCGTTGACGCAGATCGCGAACGGCGCATTGGGCGAAGTGCCGATGACTTCAAAGCCGTCGGGCGCGATGGTCACACGATCACCGTGGCTCATCCAGACCTGATATTTGCCTCCGACCTCCCAGACGCCGTCAAACAAGGGGCTTGATTTGTGAATTTCGACATCGGCACGACCGAATTCTGCGCCGTGCCCCCCCTCGACTGTTCCGCCTAATTGAGTGCACAGCGTTTGCTGTCCGTAACAAATGGCCAAGATCGGCACGCCACTATCGAATATCAGTTGCGGGGCGCGCGGGCTGCCATCGGTCATCACAGAAGCAGGACCGCCTGAAAGAATGACGCCCTTCGGCTTGATCCGCGCAAACGCTTCAGCGGCCGTGTTGAATGGCGCAATTTCAGAATAAACGCCCGCCTCGCGCACACGGCGCGCAATGAGCTGAGTGACCTGACTGCCGAAATCGACAATCAAGACTGAATCTGTAGGGTGCAAGGACATGGCGGGGCGTTAGGGATGCGCCGCCATGCTGTCCAGATTGGCTAGACCCTGTTTCACCCGGATTGAAGCGCGTGACGGAGCCGATTTTGTCGCGAGATGAGGAGAT
>JANMHN010000287.1:0-3827 GCA_031375185.1 Allobosea sp.
AAGGCGAGATCGTGGCGCTCGTCGGCGAGTCAGGTTGCGGCAAATCGCTGTCTGCGCTCGCGGTCCTGCGGCTGCTTCCGGAGGCGGTGAACCTTGCAGGCGGCCGCATCATGCTGGAGGGCCGCGATCTCGCCTCGCTGGGTCTGGACGCCATGGCGGCTGTGAGGGGCCGCGATGCGTCCATCATCTTCCAGGAGCCCACGGCCTCTCTCGATCCCTTGATGCCCGTGGGTGAACAGATCGCCGAAGCCCTCACGGCCCACAGGATCGTCCCCCGGCGGGCCGCCCTGCAGCGGGCACGGGAAATGCTGGTCTCGATCGGGATTTCTGATCCTGACCGGCGGCTCGCCCAGTATCCGTTCGAACTGTCCGGCGGGATGTGCCAGCGCATCATGATCGCGATCGCCCTGATCTGCGGACCTCGTCTGCTGATCGCCGACGAGCCGACGACCGCGCTGGATGTCACCATTCAGGCGCAGATCCTGCACCTGATCAGGCAGCTTGTCGCCGAAAGGTCAACCGCCGTGCTGCTCATCACACACGACATGGGCGTCGTTGCGGACATGGCAGACCGCGTGGTCGTGATGTATGCCGGGCGGGTGGCGGAGAGCGCTGCGGCGGACGCCCTGTTCAAGGCACCGAAACATCCTTACACCGCGCTGTTGCTGGCCAGCATTCCCCATGCCGCGCTGGTGCCGAAGTCGCGCCTGGCCACCATCGAAGGCACGGTGCCGCGGCCGTCCTCCCATGGTCCGGGTTGCCGCTTTGCCAGTCGCTGCCCGCTGGTCGAGGACAGGTGCCGACACGAGGCTCCGGCGCTTGTCGACCACGGCGCGGGCCATCAGGCGGCGTGCTGGCGCTCGCACGATGTCGGCCTGCTGGGAGCGCGCGCATGACCGGGAATATGAACGGGCACATGAGCGAGCCGGTTCTGACAGTCGAGAATGCCGCCGTGCATTTCCGGTCGCGGGGAGGGTTCCTGCGCAAGGCCGGCCCGGCGCTGAAAGCCGTGGACGGGGTGACGCTGTCGATCATGCCCGGCGAGACGCTTGGACTGGTTGGCGAGTCAGGTTGCGGCAAGTCAACGCTTGCCAATGCGATCCTCGGTCTGGTTCCGCTTGCTGGCGGCAGCATCACGGTGGCGGGCCGCGAGGTCAACAGCAGCGATCCGGAGAGCCTGCGGGCCATCCGCAGCGATGCCCAGATGGTCTTTCAGGATCCTGCCCTGTCCCTCAACCCCAGGCTGACGGTTGGCGCCGCCATTGGCGAGCCTTTGCTGGTCAGGGGTCTGGCGACGGGCGCTGCACTGCGCGACAGGGTCGCTGCCCTGCTGAAGGCGGTCGGGCTTGAGGCAGACCATGCCTCGCGCTTCCCGCATGCCTTCTCCGGGGGGCAGAGGCAGCGCATCGTCATCGCACGGGCGCTGGCCCTGCAGCCGAAGATCGTGATCTGCGACGAGCCCGTGTCCGCGCTCGATGTGTCGGTCCGTGCGCAGATCCTGAACCTGCTGGTGGACCTGCAGCGGGAAAGTGGCATGTCCTACCTGTTCGTGTCGCATGATCTGTCGGTTGTCCGGCACATCGCCGACCGTGTGGCCGTGATGTACCTTGGCCGCATCGTCGAAATCGCCACGATGGCTGTCCTGTTCGCCAGGCCCCGCCATCCCTACAGCCACGCGCTGCTGCTGGCGGCACCCGAGCCAGACCCGGTGCGGCAGCGGGCCAAGACGCGCCGCATTCTCGACGGCGAACTGCCGAGTGCCGCCAACCTGCCGCCAGGTTGCGCCTTCAACACGCGCTGTCCGGTCGCCACGGACATCTGCCGGAGGGATGTGCCGCGTCTGATGGCGCGGACGGATGGCGCGATGGTCGCCTGTCATCATGCAGAGGAGTGAACGATGAGCACGGATGCGGACAAGCCCTGGACCTGGCCCGAAGCCACCTGGCGCGCCAAGGTGGACCATGTGAGGGCAGGGCGCTCGCTCGCGCCCGCAGGCTGGAAGGATGGCGCCCGCTGCGCGGTCGCCCTGTCGTTCGACAGCGACCATGAAACCATCGAGCTGCGCTTCGGCGGCACGTCCCATGGCAAGATGAGCCAGGGCCAGTATGGCGCGCGCAGGGGCATTCCGCGCATCATGGGCCTTCTGGAGCGACACGGCGTGCCGGCGACCTTCTTCATGCCTGCCGTGTCGGCGCTGCTGCATCCCGATGAGGCCCGCGCGGTTGGTGCGAACGGCCATGAACTCGGCATCCATTCCTGGATCCACGAATTCAACTCGAAGCTCGACCATGAAACCGAGCGTGACCTGGCACTGCGCGCGGCGGACACACTGGAGAAGCTGTCTGGACGCAGGCCGGTCGGGATGCGCACGGCATCATGGGATTTCTCGCCCTACACGCTCAAGATCATCCGCGAGATGGGCTTGCTGTATGATTCCTCGCTGATGGCGGATGATGAACCCTATGAGCTGCTTGATGAGGGCGAACCGACGGGAATTGTCGAACTGCCGGTGGAATGGATCCGCGACGATGCGATCTATTTCAACATGGACCGCATGGCCGGGCTGCGGCCCTACACCGGCCCGGAGACGGTGTTGAACATCTTCAGGCGCGAGCTTGACATGGCCCATGAAGAGGGCGGGCTTTATGTGCTCACCATGCACCCGCACCATATCGGCCACCGCTCACGCGTCTTCATTCTCGACGAGATTATCCGCCATGCCAGATCCCTGCCCGGCGTCTGGTTTGCCACCCATGAGGAGATCGCCCTGTGGTGCGCGGCGGAAGCGGGGTTGCCACGCCGGGCCTGAATCTGCTCCACATTGAACCTGCTGACGCTCCTTGCCGGGCATGTCCTGCGGATCAGGTCCGGAGGCAGCTATGGCATGGCCAACGCTTCGGGCAAACCGCTCGATCCCTGCGGGGCTGGAAGCAAGGCTGTCAGAATGCCAGCGCGGCGCCATCCTTGCGGGGGTCCGATCCGGCGCGGAACAGCGGCCTGTCCTGATTGATCGCAATCACCTGACCGCCGCCGAAGGGCATGGTGGCTCTTGACACCAGATGTCCGCGATCCGTCAGGGCCATCAGTGTCGCATCGGAAATGCCGCGTTCGGCCTCGAACGGGCCAGCCAGGCGGAAGCCACGCGGCGCATCCAGCGCTTCCTGCACGTCCATGCCGAAATCGACCATGTTCTGCAGGACATGCACGACGCCGGCGGGCTGGTACGGCCCGCCCATGACGCCGAAGGACAGCTCCGGCACGCCGCCGCGCATCGCCATGGCCGGGATGATGGTGTGGAGCGGGCGCTTGCGCGGCTCCACGCTGTTGGGATGGCCCGGCTCCACGCGAAAGCCCGCGCCGCGGTTCTGGAACACCACCCCGGTCTGCGGACAGGCCTTGCCCGAACCAAAGGCGTAAAACAGCGAGCTGATCAGCGAGCAGACATTGCCTGCGGCGTCGGCAACGGTCAGATAGACCGTGTCGTTATGGCCGATCCGGGGCACGGGCTGGCCGGGCGGCATGGCCGCCTTCATGTCGATGCGCCCGCGCAGTCTGGCCGCGAAAGCCTCCGACAGGAGTTCGTCCACCGGAACCTCGGCAAAAGCCGGATCGGCCAGATAGGCGTCGCGGACGCCATAGGCCAGCCGGCTGGCCTCCATCTGCAGATGGAACCTGTCGGCACCGGCAGGATCAAGCCCGGCATGGTCGAAACCCGACAGGATGTTGAGCATCACCAGCGCGGTGAGCCCCTGGCCGCCTGGCGGGATCTGCACGATGTCAAGGCCACGGTAGCGCGTGCTGATCGGATCGACGTAAAAGCTGGCATA
>JANMHN010000319.1:0-3405 GCA_031375185.1 Allobosea sp.
CCAAACTCGCGGTACATGCAGATGTTGACCTCGGCATCACCGAGCCGGTTGATGTCGGCCAGGTGCGTGCCGAGCGGGAAGCAGAGGTTGACCTCGGCCCCGATGCCCTCGACCAGGCGCCGGATTTCCGCAACGTCGGAGGGCATGTTGAACACGCCGTAGCTCGGGCCGATGATGTTGACCTTTGGCTTTGCGCCCTCCTTGCGGGGCTTGAGGGCCGGAGCCTTCTTCGGGCCGAACTGCTTCCAGAGCCAGGCCATCGCCCGGTTGGCGCATTGCCATTGGTCTTCATCAATGGTGCGCGGCAGGAAGCGCAGGATGTTGGTGCCTTCCGGCGTCACGCCGCCGCCGATCATCTCGGCGATGGAGCCGGTGACGACAACCGATGGCAGGCCCGGATCAAGCGACTTGTGCGCCCGCTTCATGGCCGCTTCCGTGCCGTGCTGGCCAAGCTCTTCCTCGCCAAGGCCGGTGACCACGATGGGCAACTCGTGAGGCGGAAGCGCATCGGTGTAGTGCAGCACCGAGGTCACAGGCAGGTTTTCGCAGCCGACGGGGCCGTCGATGATGACCTGAAGGCCCTTCACGGCGGTGAAGACATACACCGCGCCCCAGTAGCCCCCTGCCCTGTCATGATCGAGAACCAGCATCAGAGAATTTCTCCGCTCATGCCCATATCGGTCTTGCCGAGCTTGGCGAGATGCTTCTTTCGGAACTCAGGCCGCTCGCGGGGCGTGTCTGCCCAGACCCCGGCAGCATGACCGGTGCCGACACCCTCGAAGAAATCCTGCATCTCGTCCATGCGGGCCTTGTTGCCCATGGCAGCATTGACGACCTGCGCCAGCGAGCCTGCACCGGCCACACCCATCAGCGGGCGCGCCGAGATCAGGTTGGTGAAATACAGCGACGGCAAGGCGCGGGACTTGGCGTGCTGAACGACGGGCGTGGTGCCGATGGCCAGATCAGGATCGTGGAAATCGACGGCAGCCAGATCTTTTTCCAGGGAGGCTCGGAACTGGATGTGGACGCCGCGCGCCTCCAGCCATTCGCGGTCAGGATCGGACCAGCGTGTGCGGGGGCAGGCCGTGCCGACATAAGGAACATCCGCGCCGCTTTCGATGAGCAGGCGCGCCACCAGCAATTCGGAGCCTTCATAGCCTGACACCGTGATCTTGCCCTTGATCGGCTTGGCCGCGAGTGCGCCCTTGATCATTGGCAGAAACTGGTCCTTGGCGGCCTGAACCTGCGCCTTGGGCACCTGGCAGGCTTCGCCGATCGCATCAAGCCAGGCGGCGGTGCCGTCATGGCCGACCGGAGCGGAGCCGACAATCGGGCGCCCTGCATATTCAAACTCGCGGATCGAGGCTGTGTAGAACGGATGGATGGCCGCCACGGCGGTACAATCCAGCGCGGCATACAGCTCGCGCCATTCGCGGGTCGGAACGACGGGGCCTGCCGCCAGGCCCAGAGCGCCAAGCATCATGCCAAGGCCGACCGGATCAGCCGGGAACATCTCGCCAAGCAAAGCCACGGTGCGCTTGTCGTTGCGCCCGCCGCGCGGGGCCATCACAGGCCCGGCTTCGGCCTCCTTGCGGGCAAAGTTCAGCATCGCGCCGGCCAGCACGTCCTTGGCTTCGGCATGGGTGGGAACACCAAAACCCGGCACGTCGATGCCGATGATGCGCACGCCGTCGATGGTGTCGGGCAACAGCCGCAGAGGCACGCCGGATGCGGAGGGCACGCACAGGTTGATGACGACGATGGTGTCGTACTTGTCAGGATCGGCGAGCAGATGCACCGCGTCGCGGATATCCTCGAACAGCTTGCCGGTCACAAGCGTTTCGGAGTTGAACGGCACATAGCCGACGGTGCGGCGCGCGCCATAAAAATGTGAGGTGAAGGTCAGGCCGTAAACGCAGCAGGCCGACCCCGACAGCACTGTCGCCGTGCGGCGCATGCGCAGGCCGACACGCAACGAGCCGAAAGCCGGGCACATGCTCTGGGGCTGGTCGTGCGGTCCCAGCGGATAGTCGGCGGCATAGCGCTCCAGCGTGTCGCTGGCCCCGGCCGCGATGGCAGCCTTGCGCATCTCGTCACGGCCCGCATGGCAGCCATTGCCAAGCGCCTCAGCCTTCGCCACGGCCTGTGTGGCCGCGGCAATGACGGCGGGCGCAGGCGCTGCCAGCACGGGCTCAGGCGCTGCCAGCACAGGCTCGGGCGCTTTGGGCGCGCTGGCCTTTGCCGTCTTGTTGAGATTGTCGATCAACGTGACCATAGGGAACTGCTTTGCAGGTTTGGAAGGATCAGGCTTCGTCGTAGACAACTTCGAGCGTGGCCTTTTCGGTCACGACACCGCCGCACATGTCGGCGAGGGATGCCGGCTGAAGCACATAATCGCGGCCCGTGATGTCGGAAGAGAACAGCCCGAGCAGCCCATCGGAGGTCATCGGAGCCGGGCGCATCGGCTTGCTCTCCCCGACGTTGGTCACCAGTTCCTCGAACATCGGGCCCCAACGGTCACCGGGCCGACCGATGATGTGGTAGTTCGCGCTCTTGCGCCGGATGTCCTCATCAGCAGGAATGGAAGCCAGAACCGGAATGCCCACGGCGGCAGCGAAGGCCGCAGCCTCGCCCGTGCCGTCATCCTTGTTGATGACCATGCCGGCGACGCCGACATTGCCGCCGAGCTTGCGGAAGTATTCAACAGCCGAGCAGACGTTGTTGGCGACATACAGCGACTGCAGGTCGTTGGAGCCGACGACAATCACCTTCTGGCACATGTCACGGGCAATCGGCAGGCCGAAGCCGCCGCAGACCACATCGCCCAGGAAGTCGAGCAGCACATAATCGAAGCCCCAGTCATGGAAGCCGAGCTTTTCGAGCAGTTCAAAGCCGTGGATGATGCCGCGCCCGCCGCAGCCGCGCCCCACTTCAGGGCCGCCGAGCTCCATCGCGAACACGCCATCGCGCTTGAAGCAGACATCCTCGATCTTGACCTCTTCGCCGGCCGCCTTCTTGCGGGCCGACGTTTCGATGATGGTGGGGCAGGCCTTGCCGCCGAACAGCAGCGAGGTGGTGTCCGATTTCGGATCACAGCCGATGAGCAGGACGCGCTTGCCCTGCTGGGCCATCATGTAGCTGAGGTTGGCCAGCGTGAAGGACTTGCCGATGCCGCCCTTGCCATAGATCGCGATGATCTGCGTCTTGGTCTCATGCACCGCATCCTCTGTGAGGTCCGGCGCAGGCGCGTCGATGGCCCCGACCCCATGGGCTGCCAGTGCGGCATTGAGGGCATGGTTCGGTGTTGGCGGGGCAAGGGCCGTGGTGGCGCTCAGGACGGGTGCGTTCATGGACATGTTCTCCAGTCGAGTATCATTTTCACGCAGGCCGGATCGGCGAACGCAG
>JANMHN010000330.1:0-1522 GCA_031375185.1 Allobosea sp.
CGCAGCCTCGCCAAGGTCGCGGACCGCATGGTCATCATGGCGAAGGGCGAAATCGCCTTCGACGGCACGCCAGCCGACATTGCCGCAGCGCCAGAGATTCTCGAGCGGCATCTGGGGATATAGGCCATTGCACCGATTTGAGTTGGCTCCGAGTATGTCATTCGTCGTCAATCGGACCCCCCTGACATGCAGTTTCATCTCAACGGCCTGAAGCTCGGCGACCCTGATGTTGCACTGGCATTGCCAGAGGTACAGCCAGGCACCGGCCTCGATCCGCTGCCGGACATGGTCGAAGTGCTGATCCTGGGATGCGGTCCGGCGGGGCTGACACTTGCCGCATGACGCGCGGCGGGTGAAATCCACCGACATCGCCGCCAGATCAGGCGCATCGAACAGCCATCCTGTGACGGCGACCTTCGAATGGGCGGAGGGCGAGCGCGCAGGCCAGTCCGTGACGGTCAGGGCGCGCAATGCCGTGGGCTGCGATGGCGCGCGCAGCGGGGTCAGGCAGGCGACCGGGAGGCGGGCTGCATCGTCGTCGTCCGCCCGGACCAATACATTGGCCATGTCCTGCCACTGAACGCATACGCCGAACTGGCGGCCTATTTCGCAAGGTTCATGATCCCGCAGAAATAGCGTCGGCGGAGGCGCGAAGTACGCGGCACTCCCCGCGCTTTTCGCGCATGTGCTAAAGGAACGAGCGGCCCGGCCTCGGTTTGTAGGCTGGCAGTGTCCAGCCAAAGACGAGCGCTCCACTGCGGATCGAAAAAGCGATGACGAAACCAACACCCGCAGCAAACGCCGGTTCAAGGCCCGCCGCTCTGCCGAGCACATAGGCCACGGCTCCACAAATAGCGGCTGTGATGTAGATTTCCTTGCGCATCAGGACCGATGGCTCGCCGGCAATCACATCCCGCAGGATGCCGCCGAAAGCGCTTGTGACCATGCCCATGACAACTGCGACAATCGGCGAGCCGGTGATCTCGAAACCCTTGTGGGCTCCAAAAACACTGTAGGCAGCAAGCGCGAGGGCATCCAGCCAGAGCAGAAGGCGGTATCGCGATTCAAGCAGGTGCGCGGTGAAGAACGTGATGATCCCGCTCGCGGCACAGACGATGATGATCCCGTGCTGCTCGACCCAGAACACCGGCACTCCGAGGATGAGATCGCGCGCGGTGCCGCCGCCGATACCTGTGACGGTGGCAAGAAACAGGAAGCCAACGATATCGAGTTCCTTCCGTGATGCGGAAAGGGCACCGGTTGCAGCAAAGAGAGCCACGCCGAGATAGTCGAAGAACAAACTGAGGCTCATGGAAACCGGGCTCCGTGCGGATGGCGTCAAGTTGATCACGCAGAACTTCGCGCGCGTTTCATGGTTTGAACGTCTTGATTGTGAACGGGGAAGCATCACTTGTCGCTGGCAAATCAGTTGTCTCCAAAACGCGGAGGACAAAAGACGCCGAGCTCAGATGTCCGGAATTTAGACGTGCGTCTACCGCATCAGACACCTTCGCCGATGTTT
>JANMHN010000336.1:0-1757 GCA_031375185.1 Allobosea sp.
ATCGCCAAACGAGTTCTGGCCCTCGCGCTGTGCGCTTTCCAGCGCATCGGCAAAGTCCGCAGCGTTCTCAACCCGCTTCATGCCCTTTCCGCCACCGCCAGCAACCGCCTTGATCAGGATGGGGTAGCCGATCTTCTCCGCCTCGGACTTCAGGAAATCGGCCTCCTGACGCGCACCATGATAGCCAGGCACCACCGGCACATGGGCCTGCTGGGCAAGCGCCTTTGCCGCATCCTTCAGGCCCATGGCGCGGATGGCGGAAGCGGGGGGGCCGACGAAAACAATGCCTTCCGCCTTGCAGGCATCTGCAAAGTCAGCATTCTCTGACAAGAACCCGTAACCAGGATGAATGCAGGCCGCGCCGGACGCCTTGGCGACGGCGATGATCCGGTCACCGAGCAGATAGCTCTCCCGCGCTGGCGACGGGCCGATATGGTGCGCCTCATCCGCAAAGCGTACAAACGGCGCATCGGCGTCTGCATCCGAATACACGGCAATACAGCGCATCCCGAGGCGGCGTGCGGTGCGGAATACGCGAAGCGCGATCTCGCCACGGTTGGCAACAAGAACGGAGGGCAGACGGGAGGTGATGAACATTGTCATGTGACGGTTATAGCGGGGAGTGACGCGCGCGGCGAGTGGGCAGGGACGCAAGGATCGGTAGGAGAAGCCGGGTTCCTCTGATCGCCTCTCAGCCTGTGAGAATGGGCTTCAACGCGGCAATTTCATCGGATACGAACGCAAAGAAGGCAGACACGATGGGCGACTTCCGGCCAATCGGGTGCGCCAAAATCCTCTTACTTCGCGTCAACTCAGTCACGTGGTCCAATAATCTAACAAGGTCAGGCTCGGAATTTCCAAGTGCGATCGGCATCGTCACGGTGGCAGCACCCGATTTCGCGACCGATACCGGGCCAAGTACGCTGCTAACCCGCGCGGCTATGGTGGCACCTGGTGCGACCTCGGCTAGCCAGGTCGCGGCGCGATTTGCGATCATGGAACCTTCGAAACCGATGACAGCGTGGTTGCTCAAATCACCCAGATTTTCCAGCCGTCCGTGCAACCGCACATAATCCTGGCTGGCGTACAGCGACCAGATCGAGTCTGCGATCTTGCGCCCGACAAGCACACCGTCATCGGTGTCCCCGGAGCGAAAGGCCACGTCGGCCTCGCCTTTTGTCAGATCGACATATGTGTCGCTCATGACGAATTAGACCCTGATGCCGGGATGGCGCGCGGTGAAGCGATCAAGAAATGCCGATTTGACGATCCTGACCATGACCGGCTCCGGACACGTCAAACGGAGCACACCCACATCTGAGCGATCAAGACTTGATTTGCGCTGCTCGAAAGCAAGCGCTGCATGTTAGATAGCCTCCGCGAACCCAAGCATCTCCTCGCCAAAGCCAGTGAGCCGGTAACCGACAGCACTTCTTGTCACAAGCTCCCTGCCAATGTCGCGCTCCAGCGCGGAAATGCGCCGATGGATGGTTGACTAGCTCAGACCAAGGGTTTTTGCAGCAGCATGCGTGCTTCCATGACGCGCTACAGCGAGAAAATACTTCACATCGTTCCAGATGAACATGGGAACATCATGCAACTATGAATAGCTGCCGCGCAACCCCGAGGCTCCCTTCCAAGCGCACGGCAGCATACCGTGCTTCCTGCCGGGTCAATCCTTCGAAACCGGCCAGCGCCTCGTCAGCCAGCCGTTTGGCGTCAACCAGGGAGAGATGACATGAAACTCCGATCAAATC
>JANMHN010000360.1:0-15117 GCA_031375185.1 Allobosea sp.
GTGTAAAGCCAGGCAAGTCCGGCACCATCCGTGGGGTCCAGCGTGATCAGGTAGTTGACGGTGTCATGGGAGAGCCGGTCCTCGATGCGGGCCAGCAAGGTGTCCACGCCCTCCCCCGTGAGTGCAGAGACAAGAGCGGGACGGTGTTCTGAGGCGCGGTTGGCCGCCACTGCGGCCATCTGGTCGTGGACATGGCTTTCAAGAAGGTCAGCCTTGTTCCAGACTTCGATCAGGGGTGTGGGTGCCTCGGCTTCTGCTGCTGTTTCGGGATTGGCACGTGCGCCCATCACGCCGAGATCGTGCAGGATGGCGGCGACGTCGGCGCTTTGCGCCTCGGTATCATCATGCGCCACATCGCGCACATGAAGAATCACATCGGCTTCCACCACATCTTCGAGCGTGGCGCGGAAGGCCGCCACCAGCATGGTCGGAAGGTCAGAGATGAAGCCGACGGTGTCCGTGAGGATCACTTTCGAGCCATGCGGGAGCTTGATGGCCCGGGCCGTGGGATCGAGTGTCGCGAACAGCAGATCCTTGGCGAAAACGTCGGCACCGGCCAGCCTGTTGAACAGCGTCGATTTGCCTGCGTTCGTGTAACCGACAAGGGCGACAATCGGATACGGCACCTTGGCGCGGCTCTTGCGATGAAGCCCACGGGTCCGCACGACCGTCTCAAGCTCGCGCTCGATCTTGCTGACACGCTCCTGAATCATGCGGCGGTCGGCCTCGATCTGGGTTTCGCCAGGCCCGCCGAGGAAGCCGAAACCGCCGCGCTGGCGTTCGAGATGGGTCCATGAGCGCACCAGACGGCTTTTCTGATAGTTGAGATGCGCGAGTTCCACCTGCAACGCGCCTTCCTTTGTGCGGGCGCGGCGACCAAAGATTTCGAGGATCAACCCGGTGCGGTCAATCACCTTGCAGGCCCAGGCTTTTTCAAGATTGCGCTGCTGGATGGGCGAGAGAGGTGCATCGACGATGACGAGCTTGATCTCGCCTTCCGTGATGAGTGCGCCGATCTCCTCGACCTTGCCCTTGCCCAGATAGGTCGAGGGGCGCAGCGTCTGCAACTGGGCGATGCCTTTGCCCGCAACCGTCAGGTCGATCGCCGCTGCCAGACCGATGGCTTCATCAAGACGCGCATCCATCGCCCGCGTGGCAGCGGGGCTGCGGTCATTGCCCTGCTTGAGCATCAACTGGGCGCGCGGGGCGAGATAGGGGCCAAGCACAAAGGCGCGCGTGCCATGGGCGATGTCGCGCTCGATGTCGTCGAGAGCTTTGCGTGTGTCGGCTATGGCCTGGTTTGCCTTGGCCTTGCCGATGATCTGTTCGTTCATATTCTGATCCTAGCCTACCAACGGTTCACGGTCGAGACGGGTCTTGTTCTTCGTGCCCTCATCACTGAGCTGTGTATGATCGACTTGGATTTGCTTGAGTCTGTCAGTCACGAACACGGTTTGCCATGGCCATACCGAAACTCCCTCTTCCCTCCCCTGGTTCCGGTGCAGCCACCAGCGCACTGGAACAGCTGACGCCGAAGCTGATTTCGACGTTCCGGGAAGGCTATGATGCGGGCGCGTTCAAGCGCGATGTCACTGCCGGGATGACGGTTGCGATCGTTGCGCTGCCTCTTTCAATGGCGATCGCGATCGCCTGCGGGGCTTCACCCGCGTCCGGGCTTTATGCGGCCATCGTGGGTGGGTTTCTGGTCTCTGCATTGGGAGGAAGCCGGTTTCAGATCGGGGGGCCTGCCGGCGCCTTCATCGTCCTTGTGGCCTCGATCATCGACCGTCACGGTTTTGACGGGCTTTTGCTTGCCACACTCATGGGAGGAGCCATACTGGTCATGGTGGGGCTGCTGCGTCTGGGGGGCTTCATCCGCCTTGTGCCGCATGCCGTTCTCGTCGGATTCACGGCGGCAATAGCGCTGATCATCTTCGCCAGCCAGATCAGGGATCTGTTGGGGCTCGCGCTCATCGGCAAGGAGCCTGCGGCCCTTTTGCCCAAGCTGACGGCGCTTTGGTCGGCTCTCGGGAGCATCACCCCATCGGCCCTTGCGGTTTCCGCCTGTGTGATCGCCATCATCGTTGGCATGAGGCGCTTCAGTCCGAGGGCTCCGGGGCTTCTTGTGGGCGTTGTTCTTGCGGCCATCATGGCATTTGCCCTGTCTTTGCCCGTCGAAACCATCGGCACACGTTTTGGCGGCATCCCGAACGGCCTGCCCTTCCCGGCCCTGCCGCCGTTCAGCACTGCCAAGATGCTGGCCTTGCTGCCATATGCGTGCGCCATCGCCTTTCTCGCTGGCATCGAGTCGCTGCTCTCGGCCGTCGTGGCAGACGGCATGAGCGGGCGTCGGCACCGGGCCGATGCTGAACTGGTCGCGCAGGGCATCGCCAACATGGCGGCCTCGCTGTTCGGAGCCATGTGCGTGACAGGCACGATTGCCCGCACGGCGACGAACATCAGAGCCGGTGCGGTGAGCCCGGTCTCCGGCATGCTGCACAGCGTTTTCCTGCTGGCCTTCATGGTTCTGGCCGCACCCCTGGCGACGCACATTCCGCTTGCGGCACTTGCGGGTGTGCTGGCCGTCGTGGCCTGGAACATGGCTGACCGTGCAGAATTCGCAGCCCACATCAAAGCCCGGGATGGCCGCACGCTTGTCATGCTGACAACCTTCCTGCTGACGATCTTCGTTGATCTCGTGATCGGCATAGCGACAGGTTGCGCGCTTGCCGGGGCGCTTCATCTGATGCGGCGCAAACCCGTCTGACCTCAGCGACAACCCGCCCGCTGGCGAGACACCTCAACCGGCGCTAGAAGCAATCATGACCAGCACGTCTCGCCTGTTCGACATCGCCATCATCGGCCCAGGCCCAGTAGGAACCATCGCTGCGCTGGCATGTGCGCGCAAGGGGTTCAACGTTGCGCTGGTCGGGCCGTCAAGACCGCGCCGCGATGGCCGGACGGTGGCGTTGATGGACGCGTCCTGGTCGCTCCTGGCGGATTTTGGGCTGACGGGAGAACTGGAAGAGCACGCCTTTCCGCTCCATGTGATGCGTCTGGTCGATGACACAGGCAGTCTCTTCAAGAGGCCGCCCACGGAGTTCCGCGCCAGCGAAATCGGCCTTGACCAGTTCGGGTGGAATATCGAAACCGCAACGCTTGCACAGGTGCTTCTGGATGCGGCTGACAGGACAAGCGGGATCACGCGCCTGACAGATGCTGTTGCCGGCATCGAGGCTAACGATACTTCCGTCATCATAAGGCTGGAAAATGGCGAGAGCGTGAGCGCCAGACTGTGCGTAGGTGCTGACGGACGCAAGTCCGTGGTGCGCAAGGACGCCGGGATCAAGGCGAGAGACTGGAATTATCCGCAAGTCGCCATGACCACCATCGTCAGGCACACCCGTGATCACAGCGGGATTTCGACCGAGTTTCACACCCGTTTCGGGCCATGCACCACCGTGCCGCTGCCTGGCAAGCGCTCCAGCGTTGTCTGGATGATGAGCCCTGGTGATGGCGAGTGCCGTGCGGCGCTGGATGACACCGCTCTGGGCCTTGCCATCGAACAGCAGACACATTCGATCCTCGGGCAGATGGTGGTCGATGGTCCCCGCGCCGTGGTGCCCATGGGCGGACTTTCCGTCGAGCGTTTCACAGCTCACCGTGTGGCCCTGATCGGTGAAGCGGCGCATGTCTTTCCGCCGATTGGCGCACAAGGTCTCAACCTCGGTTTGCGTGATGTGATGGCGCTGTCTGACCATGTTGCGCTGCCTGATCCGGGTGCTGCAGCAGGCCTGGCGGCCTACCAACGCAGCCGCGCCAGCGATGTGCGCACCAGGACAGGCGCGGTCGATGCGCTCAACCGCTCGTTGCTGTCAGACATGCTGCCGGTCGATTTCGCACGCGGGTTTGGCCTTCTGGCGCTCGAGACAATCGCGCCATTGCGCCGCATGGTGATGCGGCAGGGCCTCAATCCAACCCGGACATGAGCGGCGAGACAACCCGTTCCCTGTCAGGCGCCACCCTGAACTGACGGTCAATCGGGAGGCTCGCCATGGGAACAGCCGCGCCCGTATGATCGCGCGCCATGACGGTGAAACGTGTTCCGGCCTGCTCTGCATCCGCCTCCGCTTCAGCGAAGGTGCGAACGACCGTGCAGCAGCAATCCAGTGGCTCCAGCACCTTGCGCCATTCCGCAGCCGTGCGGCCCGCGAGGAGTGTGCTGACAGCCTCAATTGCTTCGTCAGTCGGTGCATCGTTGCGGCGCAGGACCGGCGGCAAGTTGATGGCCTCGCAGAACACCGCCCAGAACTTGTCCTCCAGCGCGCCGACCGCCACGAACCAGCCATCTGATGAAGGATAGATACGATAGCGGGGAGAGCCGCCACTGAGAAGCAAGCCGGAGCCATCGACCGGTGCCTGGCCTGCGGCAGAGGACGCTGCCGTGAACCAGGAAAAGGTGGCCGCGTTGTCAGCCATGGCAATGTCGAGATGACATCCCAGCCCGGTCTGATCCCGCTGGCGCAGGGCAAGCAGGATGTTCAGCATGGCAGGATAGGCCCCGCCTGCAATGTCGGCGACGAGCACGGGCGGCAAAGGTGCCGCCTCGCCTCGCTTGAGCCCCTGTGAGAGCACGCCGTTCAACGCAAGATAATTGAGATCGTGTCCAGCCAGCCCGGCGCGAGGCCCGCTTTGGCCGAAGCCTGTGATCGAGACATAGATCAGGCGCGGATTGATGGCGCGCAGTGTCACGGGGCCAAGACCAAGACGCTCCATCACGCCGGGCCTGAACTGTTCGATGAGGACATCGGCTTTTGCAGCAAGGTCACGGGCATGATCGACATGCGAGGTGTTCTTGAGGTCCAGGGCCAGGCTGTGCTTGCCGCCATTCAGGGCGATGAACGGCGCTGAGCTTTCGCCCATCACTGGCGCGAAATGGCGCATGTCCTCGCCACCCGGCCGCTCGATCTTGATGACGGTTGCACCAGCCTCAGCCAGCATCAGCGAAGCGAGCGGCCCTGGCAGAAGGGTCGAGAAATCAAGAACCGAGAGACCATCGAGCGGGAGCGCCATGCTGCCTCAGCGTGCCGGAAACAGGTCATGTGGCATATGGCCCTCGCGGATGAATCACAGAAAGGCCGTCAGCGTGACCATCGAGGCAATGGTCCCAACCAGGATGCTGGCCGAGGCACGCTCGATGCCGACACCATATTGCGTCGAGATCACGAAGATGTTGAGCGCAGGTGGCAGCGCCGCCATGATCATGCCTGCAAATACCCAGGCGGGCGGAAAATCGCCGATCACCGACAGCAGCACCAGAATGAGCAGCGGGTGAATGATCAGCTTGATGAACATCAGGGCCGGAACTTCGGGCGGCATTTTCTCCATGGGCCTGATGGCGACCGTGACACCCAGCAAGAACAGCGCGCATGGTGCGGCAGCGCCCGAAAGCCACAGGGTCATCTTGTCGAGCGCAATGGGCAGCTTGATCTGCGTGAAGGCAAAGACGACACCGATCACTGTGGCGATGTTGAACGGATGCGAGATCACCTTCCACAACACTTCCCGCGCCGTGCTCAGAAGGCTCTTTTTCTCGACGCCCGCAAGCGCCATCAGGAACGGGATGATCGAAAACAACAGCAGGTTGTCGAACACAAAGATCAGCACGACAGGTGCGCTGGCGGCAGGGCCAAGGGCTGCAAGGATCAGCGGAGGGCCCATGTAGCCAATGTTGGAGTAAGCACCCGCCACGCCCTGCATGACGGCTTGCGGAAGATTTCCCCTGGTGAAATAAAGCCCTACCGCGAAGGACATGGCAAAGACGCAATAGGTCGAGAGCGTCGTGCCCATGATGTAGGGCCAGTTTGTCAGATCACTCAGCGGCTTGTCGGCTATCAGCCTGAAGAACAGCGTCGGCAGCGAGACGTAGATCAGGAAAAACTGCATCCATGCCAGACCCGCGACCGGCAGATTGATGCGCTTGCCACAGAAATAGCCAAGACCGATCACGCCGAAAAATGGCAACACCAGATCAAGGAGGGAGAGAATGCTGCCCATGATGTTTTCTGATGACTGACTTGCTGACACCTGATCCTGGGAGCGGTAGAAGTTCACAAACGTGCATGCAATCAGACATTTGGTGTGGAGCACTGCTTTTGCCGCATGCGACACTGCGAACATGAGACGCGGCAGGCTTTCCTGGGCCTTGATATTGACGGGGCCTGTCAGCCCGCATAGCTGCTGTCATATGAGTGTCGTTTTTGCTCAGCCTAGCCAGAAGCGCGTGTGCATCTCGGCAGATGGCCTCATTCACGTTTGCCGGAAAATGCTGTAACCCGACTTCAAACGGAGAATACCGTGAAGGCAAGAGACGCAAAATTCAGGATCGGGCAGGTCGTGCGGCACCGGATCTATCCGTTTCGCGGCGTGATCTTCGATGTCGATCCGGAATTTTCCAACACGGAGGAATGGTGGTATTCCATTCCGGAGCATGTCCGCCCCACGCGTGATCAGCCGTTCTATCATCTGCTCGCCGAAAACGCCGAGACAGAATACATCGCCTACGTGTCAGAACAGAACCTTGTGCTGGACGACAGCGGCGAGCCAATCCGGCATCCACAGATTGGCGAGTACTTCAAGAGCGCAGTGAACGGGGAATACAAGGTCTCGAACGGCCGCCTCAATTGACTCTGTCTGCCAGCCACCGGCTCCATGAAGACTCTGGCTCCAAGACAACCTGGCTCCAAGAAAAACCCCGGCTCAAGGCCGTGGTTTTGACGTTGTTCACGGTCTGGGAGCACCCGGCGCGGGCTCGCCCTGGAGCCTGCGGCGAAGCTCCTCTTCGCGCTTCTGGATCTGCTCCTGCAGTTCCTTCTGCTGCTTTTCCAGCTCTGCAGGATCAATCGGCGCGCCATCGAACGACTTTGTGAAGCCTGCAAGCGGCACCTGGAATGTGACTTCGCGGGCGGCCTGGTTCTGGACGCTGACATTGACCGTGGTGCCGCGCTTGAGCGCACCAAGCTGAGCCTCGTTGATCGTCGCTTCCGCGAAGCAACCGTTCGGGAAGCAGATCTGGAAGCGCCCCGAGATCGGCTGCGCCTGGTCAACGCCGAAGCGCATGCCCGGCTGAAGCAGGAGGCCGATCGGCAGGAGGAAACGCACGGTACGGTTGGCGTCGCCCTTGATGTCATAGACAGCGACCGCCATGACAGGCTGGCCCTGATCGGACACGAAATCACGTGTCGTGTAGCAGATGTCCTTCTGAGTGCCGGGATCCTTGCCGCAAACCTTTGTCCATTCGGTCTGGCTTGGCTCTGGCTTGACCTGAACGATGGTCGGGCCGGTTGGCTGCTGTTGTTGCGCGGCGGGAGCCTGAGGTGCTGGAGGCGCGGCCGGCTGGGCTGGGCGGGGTGCTGCAGGCTGGGCAGGACGCGGCGCGGCTGGTGCCGGAGCGGGCTGTTGTGCGAGAACCGGAAGCGCAGTTGCCGCCATCAATGCTCCGGCAAGAGCACTGATCAGCAGCCCCTTCGGTGTCACTCCGGGCTGACGTGAAGGCTCATTGATCGCGGACATTGAACTTCCCTTCTTCAAAACCGGATGGCGTAGCCTCCGGCTGGAGATGATTTTCATTCTCGGCATTCGCACGAATGCGCAAAGCGGTGCTGGTGGTTTGCGAATGCGGCAAGAACATGACTCGGCTAGCCTTTAGCGACTTCGTTGAAAGATTTCCAGCCTCAGACGCAACAAGCTCTCCGTGCTAATACATTGTCATGTGGATTCGCGCGAAACTGAACGGTTCAGGCGTTTTGAGGGCATCGTTCCGGATTGATGCTGCGCGCCTTCTGTCGCTTGTCGCTGCACTTGTCCTGATCATGATCGGCAGCAGCCATGTCGAGGCCCAGCAGGAGCAAAGACGTCACGGCATCGCCATGCACGGCGAACCTGAACTGGCCGCAGGGTTCCCCCATCTGCCGTTCGTCAATGTAGACGCCCCGAAAGGCGGACGGCTGATCCTTGGCCAGCTCGGCACATTCGACAGCCTCAACGCATTCGTTGTGAGAGGAGTCGCACCGGAGGCTATTCAGCGTTTTGTGCTGCAAAGCCTTCTGTATCGCTCACCAGACGAGCCCTTCACGGCCTATGGCCTGCTCGCCCGTGAGATCGAGATGCCGGAAGACCGCAGCTTTGTCGTGTTTCATCTAGACCCGCGCGCCCGATTTTCCGATGGCAAGCCGGTCACATCCGCTGATGTGGTGTTTTCCTACGAGATGCTGCGCACCCATGGGAAACCGTTTCATCGCTCCAGCCTTGGCAGGGTCGCTTCAGTCGCAACGCCCGATGCACTGACGGTCCGTTTCGTGTTCGGCCCGACTGCGGATCGTGAGACACCCTTGATCGTCGGATCGATCCCGATTTTTGCCAAACATGCGACTGACGCCGCCTCGTTTCCGGAAACCACGTTCACCCCGTTGACGGGGTCGGGTCCGTATTCTGTCAGCGAGGTCCGTCCTGGCGAAAGCATCACCTATACACGCCGCAAGGATTTCTGGGCCGAGGAGCACCCGCTGATGCGGGGCCAGCACAATGTGGAGAGCCTGCGCTACGACTATTTCCGCGATTCCAATTCGTTGTTCGAGGCTTTCAAGGCCGGTCTCTCCGATGTCCGGATCGAGACGGACCCGACCCTATGGATCACGGGATATGACGTTCCTGCGGTCAGGGACGGGCGAATCCTGCGCCGTGCCATCAAGTTCGAGACACCGAAAGGCCTGTCAGCGCTGGTGTTCAACACACGCAAGCCGGTCTTTTCCGACAAGCGCGTCCGCGAGGCCCTGTCGTTGATGTTCGATTTCGAGTGGGTCAACCGCAATCTTTTCTTCGGTGTTTACAAGCGCTCCGACAGCCTTTTTACCGATTCTGAACTGTCTGCCGCTGGAAAGGCCGCCACGGCCCGCGAAATGGACCTGCTGCGGACCCTGAAGGCAGATCTGCCGCCGGCGATGCTTGACGGCAGCTGGCGACCGCCCCAATCAGACGGCTCGGGCCGTGACCGGGAGCAGGCGCGCCTCTCGCTGGCCCTTCTCAACGATGCGGGATACGCGCTCGACGCCGGCACCATGCGCAGGCGAGATAACGGCGAGGCGCTGGCTTTCGACATCACGGTCATGTCGCGCGCGCAGGAGCGACTTGCGCTCAACTATGCCAAGTCGTTGCAGCGTATCGGCGTGACAGCGCGCGTCAGGCTGGTCGATGATGTGCAATACTGGCGCAGGTTGGCCGCTTTCGACATGGACATGCTGCAGTGGACCTGGCCGGTTTCCGCCAGTCCGGGAACGGAACAGGCCAACCGCTGGGCCAGCACATCAGCGGCCCGTGCGGGATCGCTCAACCATGCCGGTGCCAGGAACCTTGCGATTGACGGCGCCATCCAGAGCATGCTCAGCGCCCGCGCGCGGGAAGACTATGTCAGCGCCGCCCGTGTTCTCGACCGGCTCGTAATGAGCGGCAACTATGTCATTCCCCTGTTCTATCTCCCTGAAACATGGGTCGCGCATCAGCGCGGCGTCGGAATTCCTCAGCGCCCGGCCCGTTACGGTTTCCCCATCGAAGCGATGTGGCGCGAGCCTGACACCATGGCCGCTCCCCCTCGCCTGTCAAACTGATCCGGACCGCACACATGAACGCCCAACGCAAAATTCAGCAGGACATCCAGGGCATCGGGCTGGAAGCGCTGTTGTCCGTGGCGCTGAAAACGAGGCCCAACGAGCTGTTTTGCCGGGAGCCCGCGCGGCGTGAAGCCTGGGCTGGTGCCTCGCAGGCGCAATTGACCCATGCCGAGGTCGACGATCAGGTCAGGCGTCTCGCGGCGCTTGTGTCGCTGTCGCGCCTGCCCGAAGGCTCGCATGCCGTCATCATGATGCCGATGGGGCCGGAGCAGGTCATCGCGACCCTTGCCTCACAGCGGGCTGGCCTGAGCCCGTTTCTGCTGCCCATGTCGGCCAGTGCCGCACAGCTTCAAGTTTTCGTCGATGCGGCCGGCCCTTGCGTGGCGCTTGCCACAACCCGCTGTGGTGATCTTGAGCCAGCGCTCATGCTGCGGGATGCGGCAGCCCGCTCGTTCAATACCCGGCTGGTGTGCGCCTTCGGACCCGATGTGCCAGATGGCGTCGTGCCGCTGGACAAGGTCATCGCCAGCCAGGCGCGTTTGCCAGACATCCGGCCGGTCTCTGACGGCTTTGCGATGCTGCCGATGGTGATCGAGACGGCCTATGGCACCCGACAGAGCGTGATGGAGACAGACATCTTTGCCGCCACGCTGGCCATTGCCCGCGAGGGACGGCTCAACACCAACGCGCGGGTGCTGTCGATGATGATGAGCCCAAGCCTGTGCGCGCTTGCTGCAGGGCCATATCTTGCCCTGCTCTCGGGCGCGGAATATCTGCCGCTCGGGCTGTTCTCGCTGAGCGCACTCTGGGCCGGGCTTGCGGATGGCGTCAACACCTGCCTGGTCGGCCCGGCCTCGACGGAACGTGCCCTGCGCAAGGCCGGAATCATCGGCCATGACTGTGTCACGTCCCTGATGTTGATCCATCGTCACAGGCCCGAAGCGCTTGAACCGCCCGGCGATCATTCCACCCGCATCTTCGACCTGTTCAGCACTGCCGATCATGAGCTTGAATTGAGCCTTCGCGCGGCATGATCTTTCAGGCCGCTTTGGGCCGCTCCGCAATCCGGGTCAGATCGCGCATCAGCCGTGTTGTCACCTTCAGGCGAAGTTCCGGCTTTTCCATGTCCCGGATGAAGACGATCTTCATGTCAGGGCGCACCTTGGCCGAGGCGGCGCCCTGCTCGGTGACGTAGGACACGAGGCCATCCGGATTGGCGAAGGAGTTGTCCCTGAACGCCACAATCACACCCTTCGGGCCTGCCTCGACCTTCTCGACATTGGCCCTGCGGCACAGAACCTTGATGGCAACAATATCGAGCAACTGCTTGACCTCGCTGGGCAATGGCCCAAAACGGTCTGCCATTTCAGCACCAAAGCTCTCGATATCCTGGTCCGTCTCCAGTGTTGAAAGCCGCTTGTACAGGCCGAGCCGCAGCGACAGGTCATCGACATAGCCTTCGGGAATCATCACGGGCGTGCCGATGGTGATGGTCGGTGACCACTGGTCGGCGGCAGGCTCCTCGATGCCGGCCTTGAGCGCTGCGACTGCCTCTTCCAGCATCTGCTGATAAAGCTCGTAGCCGACTTCCTTGATATGGCCCGACTGCTCATCGCCCAGCAGATTGCCCGCGCCGCGGATGTCGAGATCGTGGCTGGCCAACTGGAACCCCGCGCCCAGCGTGTCGAGCGATTGCAGCACCTTGAGGCGGCGCTCGGCCTGAGCCGTCACCTTCTTCTTCTCGTGCAGGGTGAACAGCGCATAGGCGCGCGTCTTGGCGCGGCCCACACGGCCCCTGAGCTGGTAGAGCTGGGACAGACCGAACATGTCGGCCCGATGCACGATCAGCGTGTTCGCGGTCGGAATGTCGAGGCCGGATTCAACGATGGTGGTCGATAGCAGGATATCGAACTTGCCCTCATAGAACGCGGTCATCACATCCTCGAGCTGGCCGGCCGCCATCTGCCCATGGGCGACCGCGACCTTGCACTCGGGCACCTGCTTGTCGAGAAAGTCCTTCACGCCGGCCAGGTCATCGATGCGCGGCACGACATAAAAGGACTGTCCGCCGCGATAGCGCTCGCGCAGCAGCGCTTCCCGTACCATCAGCCCGTCAAACGGCGCAATGAACGTGCGCACGGCCAGCCGGTCAACCGGGGGCGTGGCAATGATCGATAGATCGCGCACGCCTGTCATGGCCAGTTGCAATGTGCGGGGGATCGGCGTAGCCGACAGGGTCAGCACATGCACCTCGGCGCGCATCTCCTTGAGGCGCTCCTTGTGCGCCACACCGAAGTGCTGTTCCTCGTCAACGATGACCAGGCCCAGATCCTTGAACGCGATGGTCTTGCCCAGGATCGCATGGGTTCCGACGACGATGTCGAGCGTGCCATCGGCGATGCCTGCCTTGACCTCCTTGATCTCGGCGGCACCGACAAAGCGCGAGGCCTGCCCGACCTTGACCGGCAGCCCCTTGAAACGTTCGGCAAAGGTCTTGTGGTGCTGGCGCGCCAGCAACGTCGGGGGGACGACGACGGCAACCTGCTTGCCCGCCATGGCCACGGCAAAGGCCGCGCGAAGGGCAACCTCGGTCTTGCCGAAACCGACATCGCCGCAGATCAGCCGGTCCATGGGGCGGCCAAGGCCCAGATCATCCACCACTGCGTCGATGGCATTGAGCTGGTCTTCGGTTTCTTCATAAGGAAAACGTGCCGAAAACTCGTCGTAGAGCCCTTCAGGCAAGGTGAATTTCGGCGCGTCCTTCAACATGCGCGCGGCTGCGATCTGGATCAGCTTGCCCGCAATCTCGCGGATGCGCTGCTTCATCCTGGACTTGCGGGCCTGCCAGGCCGCGCCGCCCAGCCTGTCAAGCTGGACCTCCATGTCTTCCGAGCCGTAGCGCGACAAAAGCTCGATGTTCTCTACGGGGAGGAACAGCTTGTCGCCGGCGTTGTAATGGATTTCAAGGCAGTCATGCGGTGCCCCGGCGGCGGTGATGGTCTTGAGGCCGATAAAGCGCCCGATGCCGTGATCGACGTGAACCACGAGATCGCCCGGTGTCAGTGATGCCGCTTCGGTGATGTAATCGCTGGCCTTTTTGCTGGAGCGCTTGCTGCGGATCAGCCTGTCACCCAGGATGTCCTGCTCGCCGATCACCACCATGTCCGGCGTCTCGAAGCCCTGCTCGAAACCCCAGACGGCGAGGCCGACCGTGCCGGCCTTCAACTGTTCGGCAGCTGTGAGCGAGCCCACAAGTTCCGCGCCATTCAGATCATGGTCATCGAGCACGTGGGCGAGACGCTCGCGTGAGCCTTCCGACCATGCTGCGACCAGCACGCGCTTGCCGGACGCCCTGATGTTGCCGATATGCGCCACCACGGCATCGAACACGTTGGTCTTGTCCTGTGCGCCGTCCATGGCGCGTTCGGTGGCAAAGCTCCTGCCCTGCCGTGCGCCGCAATCGATGATCAACTTGCCTTCGCTTTCAGGCAGCGCGAATGGCGCCAGCTGCGCATGGCCAACAGCGTTCAGCCGCTCGCGCCATTCTTCCGCACCCAGATAAAGTGCCGTCGGCGGCAACGGATTGTAGGGTGTGCCCGAGGCGTTCTGCTCAAGCGCATCCTTGCGGGCCGCATGATATTCGTTGATCTGCGAGAGCCGTTCCTCCTGCGCCTGGCTGATCTGCGGATCAAGGATGTAGGAGGCCGTGCCGCAATAGTCGAACACCGTGTCCATGCGCTCATGAAACAGCGGCAGCCAGTGTTCCATGCCTGCAAAACGGCGACCTTCGCTGACCGTCTCATACAGTGTGTCATTTCGGCCCGGCGTGCCAAACGCGGCCAGATAACCTTGCCGGAACCGGCGGATCGTATCGGTGGTGAGCTGTGTTTCGCTGACCGGCACCAGATTGAGCGCGCGCATCGTAGCCAGCGAACGCTGTGTTTCAGGATCAAAGGTTCGGATGGATTCCAGCGTGTCGCCAAAAAAATCCAGCCGTATCGGGTTCGGCATTCCTGGCGGGAACAGGTCGACAATGCCGCCCCTCACCGCATATTCGCCGGTTTCGCGCACGGTGGAGGCGCGCAGATAGCCGCCCATATCGAGCCAGGCGGCGAGTTCCTTCGTGTCCACCACATTGCCTGGCGCCGCAGCAAAGCTCTGCGCGCCCACCAGCGCCTTGGCGGGGACGCGCTGCAACATGGCGTTGACCGTGGTCAGCAGCACGCGCGGCCTCGTCTCGCTGGAGCGTGTGCGGGCCAGCTTGGCCAGCGTCGTCATCCGCCGCGCCATGATGGCACCGTTCGGCGAAGCCCGGTCGTAAGGCTGGCAATCCCAGGCCGGCAGGGTCAGAACCTCAAGCTCAGGCGCCACGAAAGCGAGCGCCGCCTCCAGCCGCTGCATGCGCTGGCCATCGCGCGACATGAAAACCGCGAGGGCTGGTGCCTCGATCTTGCCTGCCAGCCGCCGCGCCAGCCCGGCCAGCACCAAAGCGTCATACCCTTCGGGCGAGCCGGCCAGCGTGGGGTGATCCTTGCGCAGCAGGGCGGTGACGGCACGGTCGAGGGGCGATTGGGTCAGCATCAGACGTTGATCGGGGACATGTGGGTGTGAAACGCCTTCATGCGCCGGAAAACGGCCGTGTCGTAGTTGGACGGGGTCTCGGCCTTGTCTGTGATCCAGGCAAACAGATCACGGTCGGGAGCTTCGATCAGCAATTCCAGCGTGGTGAGATCATCCTCGCTCATGGTGCGGATCTCGGAATCGGTGAACGAGCCCATCAGCAGATCCATTTCCCGTGTGCCGCGATGCCAGGCACGGAACAGGATGCGCCGACGCCGTGGTTCGATCTCGCTACTGCTGACACTCGTGCCTGTCATTGAAGGTCTCATCGCAAAAGAGGTTGGCCGCGGAGCGCGTTTCGCCCCTCGGTTCGATGCAGCTATAACCGTGCAGAATGCCGTTGTCAGCGCGCAATGTCAGGTTGCGGCAATGTTGCAAACGATTCGATGCCCCTCATTCGTGAGATATCAGACGGCATGGATGTCACAGATTCACCTGCCGCAACCCCTCCTCCGGCGGGTTAAGTATGGAGACCAAAAAGACATCACCACAAAGATCGGCTGGATTGGCTTGCATGACATGCCGTGCCTTCGCCCGAAGAATCTTGCTATCACCACAGCATGCGCCCTTCGAGCCTCGACCCGCTGTTTGCACCCATCACATCATTGCCCGGTGTCGGGCCGAAGATGGCACTGCTCTATGACAAGCTGCTGGGCGAGCCTGACAGGCCTGCACGGGTGCTCGACCTTCTGTTTCACCTGCCTCATTCAGGCATCGACAGGCGCTCGTCCGGCTCGATCCTCGATGCTCCCGTCGGTGAGACGGCAACCTTTGCGGCCCGTGTCACCGAACATCGCCCTGCCCCGCCCGGCAAGGCCCGCGCCCCTTACCG
>JANMHN010000366.1:0-2419 GCA_031375185.1 Allobosea sp.
ACGACGAGATCCTTGCCCTCGATGTCGCGCGCCAGATAATCCTTCAGCCCGCCGGGGAACTTGAACACCGCTTCTGCCGCGATGTCGCGCCCTTCGAGCAGGGCAGGATCGCACGTCCAGCGGATTTCGACGCCGCCGAACAGGTAGGCCTTGGAACGCGCCATGCGGAACAGCCGGGCCGGATCGAACTTTGCGCCAGCGCCGAAGATCTGCGCATCGGGGTGGAAGCGCACCTTTGTGCCGCGCCGGTTCTGCACACGACCCACGGTTTCGAGCTTGCTGGTGGCGTGCCCGCGCGAGAAGGTCTGGCGATGGAGCATCTGCGCCCGGGCGACCTCGACCTCAAGCTCGTCCGACAGCGCGTTGACCACCGAGATGCCGACGCCGTGCAGGCCGCCGGACGTCTCGTAGACCTTGCTGTCGAACTTGCCGCCCGCGTGCAGCGTGGTCATGATCACTTCGAGCGCGGATTTTCCGGGGAATTTCGGGTGCGGATCGACCGGGATGCCGCGGCCGTTGTCCATCACGCTCAGATGCCCGCTGGCTTCAAGCGCCACTTCGATGAAGGTGGCGTGGCCCGCCACCGCCTCGTCCATCGCGTTGTCGATGACTTCTGCGAACAGGTGATGCAGCGCCTTCTCGTCCGTGCCGCCGATATACATGCCGGGGCGACGGCGCACGGGCTCCAGCCCTTCCAGCACCTCGATGTCAGAGGCGCTGTAACCTGACTCTCCGGGAGTCGTCGCCGCTGTGGCGGCATGCGTTGTCGGGCTGCGCGGCCGCTGTGCCGGTTTCGCGGCAGTCACCGCGCGCGGCTGGGCAGGCGGCGCTGCCCGCACCGACTTGTCGCTGTTCCCCATGTCGCCGAAAAGATCGTCGCTTGCCATCGTCACCACATGATTCGCCTTGTTGGCATGTATGCCACGATGAGCGCGTCAGGCCGATATGAAACGTGAACATGGCCTCGTCTGTGTTGAGAACGGATGTTTCTGCATAGCAGGCTTGCCAGCAGGTCTGGCCCGTGGCTGTTTCAGCGGGCCATCTGCCATGAGCCCGTCATGCCTGTTCAGAACATCATCTGCGTCGATTGGGGGACCACCTCGTTCAGGGCCTATCTGGTCCGGGGGGGATCATCGGTCGTGGCGGAGACAACCGCCCCACGCGG
Organism: Allobosea sp.; assembly: GCA_031375185.1. Taxonomy (GTDB): domain Bacteria; phylum Pseudomonadota; class Alphaproteobacteria; order Rhizobiales; family Beijerinckiaceae; genus Allobosea. The sequence continues at coordinate 1,166 of JANMHN010000366.1, forward strand.
CATCCTGACCGTCGAACAAGGCACGCATGCGGCTGTGCTGCGAAGCCTGCTGGCACCCCTGCCATGTGATACAGGAGCGCTGAACATCATCATGTCGGGCATGATCGGCAGCCGCCAGGGCTGGCGCGAAGCGCCTTATGTGGCGGCACCTGCTTCCGCGAGCGGGATCGCGGCTAGCCTCACCATGTGGCATGAGGAGGGGCTTGGCCCCCTCAGCCTCATCCCCGGCGTGATGCAGGAGCCGGAGGGCGGCATGCCCGATGTCATGCGCGGCGAGGAAACCCAGGTTCTTGGCGCGCTGAAGCTCATGGGCCTCAAGGGCGGCACCTTCATCCTGCCTGGCACCCATTCCAAGTGCATCGATGTGCATGAGGGCAGGCTGGTCTCGTTCCGCAGCTTCATGACAGGCGAGATGTTCGCGGCACTCAAGGACCATACTATCCTGGGGCGGCTGATGACGGGTGGCGCACCATCTGGCGAGGGCTTCCGCGCCGGCGTTCTGGCGGCGAAAGACGTGCCAAGTGCGGGCGACCTGCTCAACGCCGTGTTCGGCACGCGCACATTGGGCCTGTTCGGCAGACTGCCTGGGCATGAACTGGCGGATTATCTCTCAGGCCTGCTGATCGGGGTGGAACTGTGCGCTGCGCTGGCTGAAGGCGGGCAGGGGATCGTCATCGGCACGGATGCTCTCAGCGCGCGCTATGTCGAGGCTGCCGCGCTGCTGAGCCGGGCCTTGCTGCCTTCGCCCGAGCATTGCGTGGTGGCGGGCCAGTTGGCCGTTATGGAGGCTGCGCGATGATCAGACTGGCTGATGCCTTTGAGAGAATGCCGCTGATCGCGATCCTGCGCGGCATCCGCCCCGAGGAGTGCGAGGCTGTCGGCGAGGCGCTGGTCGGGGCAGGCTTCACGATGATCGAGGTGCCGCTCAATTCGCCTGAGCCGTTTCGCTCGATTGCCCTGCTCAACATGGCTTACGGTTCCCGTGTGATCATCGGTGCGGGAACCGTGCTCGAGGCCGAACAGGTTGAGCAGGTCGCCCATGCCGGGGGACGCCTGATCGTGTCGCCCAACATGGACACCGCCGTGATCGCCCACACCAAGCGGCTTGGGCTGATCTCCGCACCGGGCATCGCGACGCCAAGCGAAGGGTTCGCCGCGCTGAAGGCCGGAGCGGATATGCTCAAGCTGTTTCCAGGCGAACTGGTCACGCCACCGGTGATCAAGGCCATGCGCGCCGTGTTTCCCGCCATGACG
>JANMHN010000449.1:0-1684 GCA_031375185.1 Allobosea sp.
GGACCAGAACCCGCGCCCTCAGATGGTCGAGACATGGTCTCAATCGGCTGACGGGCTGACCTGGCGCTTCACGCTGCGCGACGGGTTGGCATTCCATGACGGTGCGCAGGTGACAGCAGCCGACGTCATCGCGTCGCTCAGGCGCTGGGGCGCGCGCGATCCCTATGGCAGGCAGCTCATCGGCCTGACCGCCGAGATGGCCGCGAATGACGCAAAAACCTTCACCTGGGTGCTGACGCAGCCCTATGCACTGATGCTGGAGGCCTTGTCCAAATCGACCAGCAATGTGCCAGCCATCATGCCCGCGCGGGTGGCGCAGACCGACCCGTTCACCTCCATCACAGACACCACGGGGTCTGGCCCCTTCATCTTCGTGCGCGAGGAATGGGTGCCGGGTGCCCGCGTGGTCTACCGGAAGAACCCTGCCTATCTGCCGCGCCCCGAACTGGCGTCGGGCACGGCAGGGGGCAAGATCGCGAAGGTGGACCGCATCGAGTGGCGTATCATCTCCGACCCGCAATCCGCCGTCTTTGCGCTGATCAACGGCGAGGTGGATTTTCTGGAAAACCCGCCGACGGACCTGTTTGCCGACCTGAAATCACGTGGCATCAAGCTGGTCACGACCAATGTGCTGGGTTTTCAGGGCATGCTGCGGCCCAATCACCTGCATCCGCCCTTCAACGATGTCAGGGCGCGGCGTGCGCTGCTTTACCTGATGGATCAGGAGAACTATCTGCGCGCCATGTTCGGTGAGCCTGAATTCTGGCGCGTGTGCCGGGCCTTCTTCAACTGCGGCGCGCCGCTGGCCACCGATGCCGGTTCGGAACCGGGTTTCGGCAAGGACAAGGCAAAGGCAAGGGCGCTGCTGGCGGAGGCAGGCTACAAGGGCGAGCCGGTTGTGCTGCTGCACCCGACAGATATCGCGTTCCTGTCGGCAGCCACGCAGGTTCTCGCGCAGGATCTGCGCTCCATTGGCGTCAATGTCGACATGCAGGGCATGGATTTCGCCACCATGGCCCAGCGCCGCGCCAACCGGAACGTGCCGGCTCAGGGCGGGTGGAATCTCGGAATGACATGGTGGAATGGCGCAGGCTCGGCCGATCCGGTGGGCAACGTGCCGATGCAGGCCAGCTGCGACAAGGCCTGGCCGGGCTGGCCCTGCGACGAGGCGCATCAGGCCCTGATCGATGCGTTTGGCCGAAGCCGCAGCCCCGAGGATCGTCTGGCCAATGCGGTCAAGGTGCAAGAAAGCGCCTACGCGATCGTACCCTATGTGCCATTCGGGCAGTGGTTCCAGCCGGTCGCGCACTCCCCGAGATTGCTGGGGCTGCTGACCGTTCCGGGCGTGATGGCGTTCTGGAATGTGGAAAAGGTGGCGCGCTGACCCAAGGCGGGTTTTGCGCGTGAAACCGTCATGGCCCGGTGCTATGCTCGCAAACAAAGAGGTTTCTCCATGTCAGCATCCGATCTCACACGCCGCACCGCCATCAAGGCAGGCGCGGCAACGGCGGCCATCTCAGCGATGCCGGGCATGGTTCAGGCGCAGGCCACGGCGCGCGTCAAGCTGCGCCTGATGGAAACCTCCGACCTTCACGTCAACATCGTGCCGTATGACTATTACCGCGATGGCGAAGACAACACCGTCGGCCTCGCCAAGACCGCAACACTGGTCAAGGCAGCGCGC
>JANMHN010000450.1:0-6659 GCA_031375185.1 Allobosea sp.
CCCGAAAACGCTCGAATTCAGGATGACGTTCAAGGACGGCAATTCCGGTTCACTGAAGCTGGAGAGCGTCGACGAGAACCGCATGATCCTTGATGCCGTGCTCGACAAGCCGGTGACCGGCGGCAAGGCGTTCGCCGCGCTGCGCTCGATGTACGTCACTGATTTCAACAATGATGTATCGCGCATCGCGGTGCGAGAGCCGGGTGCCAAGCGCTGGCGCGAAGAACACATCCTCGATTTCCAGCGTGCGCAGGGCACGGATGTCTGGATGGGCCGGCTGACCCACTCGCAGCACAACACCTCCTCGCCTGACCATGTTTTCAAGGCCTTCACCAAGGACCCGAAGCGGCCCGAGGCGGTGGCACCGACGAAGCCTTGAGGTGTTCATCGTCATGGTCGGGCTTGACCCGACCACCCCGCTGTCGATGATGGGATCCTCGGGTCGCGCTGCGCTTGCCCGAGAATGACGGTTGAAAATGCCAGCACTTCCGCACCCCCTCCTCGTTGCCGACATTGGCGGCACCAATTGCCGCGTGGCCATTGTCGATGCGCCCGGCGACGCGCCGCATGTCATCCGTCGCCTGTCGACCAAGGACGAGCCGAGCTGCGAGGCGGCACTTGTGCAGGCGATTGGAGATGCAGGCAGCAAGCCGCGTTCGGCTGTGCTGGCTGTGGCTGGGTTGGTGACAGGACGTCAAGCTGAACTGACAAATGCAGGCTGGACGTTCGATGGCTCGTCACTGATGGCGGCGCTCGGCGTCGAGCAGGGGTTGCTGCTCAACGATTTCGAGGCGCTCGCGTGTTGCCTGCCCCTTCTTGGCCCGCATGATCTGAGGGCCATCGGGCAGGGTGTTGCGGGAGGCGGTGCCCGGCTTGTCCTCGGGCCAGGCACGGGTTTCGGCGCGGCTGCGCTCGTGGGCCGCGAGGGGCGGCATGCGCTTGTGCCGACGGAGGCAGGGCACATGGAACTGGGGCCTGTGACGGCGGATGAGCTTGCGCTGTGGCCCTTCATCGCGCGTGTCGATGGGCGCATCACCGTTGAAAGCGTGCTGTCGGGCCAAGGCCTTGCGCGGCTTGACGCGGCCTTGCGCCAACTGGCCGGGGAAGCTGCGGCCTGCAGCGATGGGGCAATGGTATACGTGCGTGCCGAGGCGGGTGACGGGGTCGCGTTGGCCGCCATCCGCCTGTTTGGCCGCCTGCTTGCCCGCGTGGCGGGTGATCTGGCTCTGGCTTACAAGGCAACCGGCGGAGTTTTCATCGCAGGTGGCATCGCCCCTAAATTGCTGCCACATTTCGATGTGGTGGAGATGGGCGAAGCGTTCTCCCACAAGCCGCCCATGGAGGCTCTGATGCGCGATCTGCCACTCTGGATCATCACCGGCTCTGATCCTGCCGAACGTGGCCTTGCAAAAGTCGCGCTTGATCCAGCCGCTTTCGGGCTTGATACTCGTCTGTGGGTCTGAACGGTGTCATCCCCGGCGGTCCGCAGGACCGGGAAGGGGATTCATATTCGGTTCCGAAGGATGCCTTTCCCGCACCAAGGCCCGCCGGGGATGACATCACATGGGGGAGACATCACATGCGGCTCAAGAACAAGGTGGCGCTGGTCACGGGTGGTGGGCAGGGCTTTGGCCAGGGCATCGCCGAAACCTTCGCACGCGAGGGCGCAAGGGTTGCCGTGGTCGATCTGGATGCCGACAAGGCCAAGGCCGTGGCAAAGGCGATCGGTCGCCGTGCGTTCGCGATCAAGGCCGATGTGTCAAGGCCGCGCGATGTGCAACGCATGGTGGCAGCCACCATCAAGCGCTTCGGCCATCTGGACATCATCGTCAACAATGCCGGCATCAGCCACCGCAACCGGCCCCTGATGGAGGTGACGGAAGAGGAGTTCGACAAGGTTTTCGCAGTCAATGTGAAGTCGATCTTCCTGACCACGCAGGCGGTCGTTCCGCATTTCCGTGAGCGCGGCGGCGGTGTGATCTGCAACATCGGCTCGACGGCAGGCATCAGGCCGAGGCCGGGGCTGACCTGGTACAACGCCTCCAAGGGAGCGGTGAACCTGATGTCGAAATCTCTGGCGGTCGAGCTCGCGCCTGACAGGATCAGGGTGGTCGCCATCGCGCCGGTGGCGGGCGAGACGCCGCTTCTTGCCACCTTCATGGGTGAGGATACGCCTGAAAAGCGCGCCCAGTTCCGCGCTTCAATCCCGCTCGGGCGGCTGTCGACACCGCAGGACATCGCCAATGCCTGCCTGTTCGTGTGCTCTGACGACGCCGCGATGGTGACGGGCGCAGTGCTGGAGGTCGATGGCGGGCGCTGCATCTAACCCTTGTGCAGCAGCATGTCGCCCAGCAAGCCGATTCCGCCTGTTGGCGTCAATCCGCGCTTCTGCACCCTGATCGGGCCATCGTCAGGAATGTGGATCAGGTGCCAGGCAGCCTTCTCTCCATGCGCCCTGATGCCCATGGAGCAGGAGGCGACGCCCAGCACCGGTGTTTGTGCTTGAGGGCCTTCCAGCCAGGCCAGCGATGTCCGGTGATTGTGGCCGTGGATGACCAGTTCGGCACCTGCTGCGGCAATCATCGCTTCAAAGGCCCTGGCATCCTTGAGTTCTCGCCCCGCTTTCGCACCACCAACATGCGGGGGATGGTGGATCAGCACCACGCGCTTGAGGCCGCGCCCGGCCGCATAGCGCAGCAGCATGTCGGCCTTGTCGATCTGCTCGCGCCCCAAACGGCCCCACGCCATGAAAGGCCCGGTCGGCACCGCCGATGACAGGCCGATCAGCGCTACGCCGCCGCGCACCTTGAGCCAGGGATAACCTTCGGCACCATCATCGCTGCGGCACCAGGGCTCCATCGCCTCGCCAAGTACGGCAAGGCTGGACGGCAGGTAGGCGTCATGGTTGCCAGGCACGAAACTGACATGCTCGCGCGCGCCAAGACGGTCAAGGAAGGATATGGCCGCTGGGAATTCCGCCGGCAGGCCGATATGGGTGACATCACCGGTGCAGGCGACATGATCTGGTGCCTGGGCCACGAGATCGTCCAGGATGCGGCCCATGAGCGCCATGTCGTGGACATGGCGACGGGAGCGGACCCAGTTCGCATAGCCCAATGCGCGCTTGCCGATGAGCTGGCGCGGGCTGACCCGCGGCAACGGGTTCAGGTGAGGATCAGACAGATGAGCGAGCGTGAATGCCAAAACAAAAGCCCCGACTGATCCGGGGCTTGGCCTGCGCGGTGCGTTACGTCAAGTCCTCAACCGACACAAGGCGTCAGGAGTTCAGCCGCCGCAGTTCGGGATGAGCTGTGAAACGATCTGTGGATCGTTGAGCGTCAGGGCTGGTTGCCACACATATGCCTTTGGGGCGGTGAACAACGAAATCAGCGTGGCGAGAAACATTTTCCTGGTCCTTCTGGTCGGCTCATGGCCCTTGCCATTTGCTTGGTGACAAATATAGTTTCTGTTTGTGGTGCAATAAAGGCATGCGATGACGAAATTCTTAATTTGACATGCAAAATACGCATGACATCAAGGTCGGCAAACAGGAAGGCCTGTTGCAGAACCGAACGCTGCAATGGCTGCTGCACCGCTGGTTCCTGCTGACGCGGGCCATGACGATCGGCGTCCGTGCCATTGTCCTGGATACAGAGGAGCGCGTCCTGCTGGTTCAGCATACCTATACGCCGGGCTGGCACCTGCCCGGCGGAGGTGTGGAGATCGGCGAGACCATGCTCGATGCGCTGGCCAAGGAGTTGCGCGAGGAGGCGGGCCTGCACCTGACCGGGCCCGCGCTCCTGCACGGCGTGTTCCTCAACCGCCGCATGGCTGGCCGCGATCATGTCGTGGCTTTCGTGGTGCGCAATTTCTCATGGCCAGGCCCGCCTCAGCCGACGCGTGAAATTCGGGCCGCCCGGTTCTTTGCCCTTGATGACCTGCCGGCCGATACGACACAAGCCACGCGGGCACGGCTGGCCGAGGTGTTGGCGGACGTACCACCCGGGCCATTCTGGTGATGGCGCACGAGGGTGCCAAAGCCCAGCATGGACGCCAAAGCCCGACATGGACGCGAGACGCACCCCATGGTAACGCCCAACTCCGATCATGACAGCCCTTGTCTTCACCATCCGCCCTGAATCGCCGCTTGATGACGTGGCCATCGAGCGGCTGCATGACCGCGCTTTCGGCCCTGGCCGTTATGCGCGCACGGCTTTCCGGCTGCGGGAGGGGCAGGGGGCGGGAACATCAGCGTTTTGCACGTCCCGGTTCTGTTTTTCGGCGCTGGTCGGCACCTTGCTGGTAGGCTCCGTCAGGCAGTCGCCGGTCATGGCGGGAGATGTGCCTGCGCTGATGCTGGGGCCGCTGACGGTTGATCCATCCTTCGAGGGCGTCGGTCTTGGCTCGGCGCTGGTGCGGCAGGCGCTGGAGAGTGCCCGCTCCGAAGGTGAAACGCTCGTCCTGCTGGTCGGTGATGCGCCGTATTATGCCCGTTTTGGCTTCGGCATCGTTCCGGCTGGCCAACTCATAATGCCCGGCCCGGTCGACCCGAAGCGATTTCTTGCCGTTGAACTGGCAGATGGGGCGCTTGCCGGGGCGCGCGGCATGGTCAGGGCGCGTGGGTAATTCAGCCTGCCTTCCGCCGCCAACTGCGTCTGCCACCTTCGCCAAGCCAGCCCGCGATCAGCGCTCCGAGCAACAGGGCAAGACCGCCAAGTCCGAGAAAGACCGGCATCAGCGACACGCCGCGCACAATGCCTGAATCCGTGATGCGCAAGCCGATCCAGTCCCCGCCAGCCAGCCGCGATCCCGCACGAACCGGCACGATGCGCGGCAGATCAACCTCAGAGCCGGTTTCACGCCCGATCCGGCGCGTTGAGCCACCAAGACTTTCAGCGACCGGTCGCAGGCGGGCCGGATCGCTGAGCACTTCGGTGAATTCACGCGGATTGTCGCTGCCGACACTGACGAAGGCGACAAGCTGATCCGATTGCAGCTTGTGCAGGCCCAGTTCCGTGGCCTGCAGGCGCGCCGCGAACAGGCCGGGCTTCTCGCCTGTCAGCGGCAGCGACCGCGAAGCGCCGGAGGGAGATGTGATGGTGACGGCACCCGGACTGTCACCAAGCGTCTGCCGTTCGATCTCTACGGTGCGGCCACGGGTCGTGGCGCGCAAGGCTTCTTCCTCAAGGCTTGGCTCTTTCATGAGCCAGTGGCTGAGGCGGCGAAGCAGGTCGACATGCGGGCCGCCTTCGCGGTAGCCGCGCGCCCATAGCCAGGCATGGTCGGACAGGAAAAGGCCGACGCGGCCCTTGCCTTCGCGCGATGTGATCAGAAGTGGCCTGTCGCCAGGCCCCGACATCACCACATCGCCTTCGCTGGCGCTGGCGGAGATCAGCCTCAGCCATTCGCCCCAGCGCGGCGGCTCGACCTCAGAGCCTGCCAGATCGCGCGTTACCGGATGGCGTTTGCCGCGGTCGGTGATGCGGGCGCGGTAGGCCTCCTCGATGGTGCGGCCATCAGGCTGCGCAGGCAGCACGGCAGACAAGGGTGTGCGCGAGAGAGTGCCAGTTCCGGCGAATTCTGGCCCCGCTGCCACCAGCAATGCGCCGCCCTCGCGCACATAGCGCACGATGTTCTCGAAATAGACCAGCGGCAGGATCGAGGTGTTGGCATAGCGGTCGAAGATGATCAGGTCGAATTCCTTGATCTTGGTCTGGAACAGGTCGCGCACCGGAAAGGCGATCAGGGACAATTCGTTGATGGGTGTGCCGTCCTGCTTCTCGGGAGGGCGCAGGATGGTGAAATGCACCAGATCGACATTGGCATCCGATTTCAGCAGGTTGCGCCAGGTGCGCTCGCCCGCATGCGGCTCACCTGACACCAGCAGAACCCGCAATTTGTCGCGGACACCTTCGATGGTCACGACCGCGCGGTTGTTGGCGGTGGTCAATTCGTTCGGGAGGGCATCCGCCTCGATCTCGACGAGGTTCGGACCGCCGCGGTCCACCCGGACCGACAGCTCAAACGCGTCACCCGTGCGCACATTGCGCTCCACCAGCACTTCGCCATCGCGCCGCACGATGATGCGGCTGGTGCCTGTGCCGTTCTTTTCGTCGATCCTGAGCTTTATGGTGACGTTCTTGCCGACGATGCCGAAGCGCGGGCTGTCCAGCAGGGTCACGCGCCGGTCGGTTTCGGCCTCGCGCCCGGTGATCAGGGCATGCAGGGGCGCTTTCAGGCCCAGCGCCTGCGCGGCTGCGGGCATGTCATGGACGATGCCGTCAGTGATGAAGAGCGCGCCTGCCACGCGCTCGGCAGGCACATCGGCAAGGGTCGCGTTGAGGGCCTCGAACAGGCGCGTGCCGTCATTGGCACCATCGCCATCTCCGACCTCGACAAAGCGCGGCTCGACCTGCGGAATGCTGGCAAGCTGCCGCTCGATGGCGGCGCGGGCGGCTTGCGTCTGTTCGGCACGGTCAGCAAGACGGTTGGAACCCGAACGGTCGATGACGACGGCGACCACATCCTTGACCGGCTCGCGCTCCTCATGGACCAGTGAGGGATCAGCGAGGGCCGCGAGCACCGCCAGCAGCGCCACGGCGCGCAGTACGCCGCGTCCACGCTGGTAATAGACAGCCGCGATGGCCGCGAGGATGACG
>JANMHN010000025.1:0-10398 GCA_031375185.1 Allobosea sp.
CACGCCTATCCGCCACGCCTCTCCCCGCCACGCGCAAGCACGACCCGGACATGATCACATGACAGAGCAGACCGGGCGCAGCGCCGCCATCATCGGCGGCGGACCTGCTGGACTGTTCGCGGCCGAACATCTGGCACGGGCCGGTCACAGCGTCACCGTGTATGACCGCATGCCATCCGTGGCGCGCAAGTTCCTGATGGCGGGACGGGGCGGGCTGAACCTGACCCATTCCGAGCCTTTGGAGCGCTTCAACAGCCGCTATGGCGAGGCGTCAAGCTGGATGTTTCCGATGCTCGACGCGTTTCCCCCGTCGGCGTTGGTCAACTGGTGCGAGGGCCTCGGCCAGCAGACCTTCGTGGGCTCGTCAGGCCGCGTTTTTCCCAATTCGTTCAAGGCATCGCCCTTGCTCCGGGCGTGGCTGTCGCGGCTGGACAAGCTCGGTGTCGGCATCGTCACGCGGGCCGAGTGGCTTGGCTGGAGCGCCGACGGCGCGTTGCGTTTCACCACGCCGGATGGCGACAAGGCTGTGATTCCCGATGTCACGGTTCTGGCGCTTGGCGGGGCCAGCTGGCCGCGGCTTGGCTCTGATGGTGGCTGGGTCAGCATCCTGCGTCAGGCCGGTGTGGATGTGGCTGATCTCACACCCGCCAATGTCGGTGTCCTGATCGGCTGGTCTGAGCTTCTGCGCGAGCGTTGCCATGGCGAGCCGCTGAAGCGCATCAACGTGACCCATGCCGGGCGTTCGCAGCGCGGCGAGGCTGTCGTCACCCGTTCAGGGCTGGAAGGCGGCGCCATCTATGCCCTCGGGGCCTCCATCCGGCAGGCGCTTCAAGCCTCTGGCACGACGACGCTGGTGCTGGACCTGCGCGCCGACCTGACAGTGGATGCGCTCGCGGCCAAGCTGTCCGGGCCGCGAAACGGGGCCTCGACCGCCACGATCCTGCGCAAGCGGGCAGGCTTGTCTGCCGCCGCCGCGATGCTTGTGCGCGAAGCCGGGCCGCTGCCCTCCGGCGAGAGGGCATTGGCAGAACGGATCAAGGCCGTATCCCTCACCGTCACCGGGCTGTCAGCGTTCGACCGCGCCATCTCGTCGGCAGGTGGCATCAGGCATGCCGCCCTCGATGATCACCTGATGCTCAAGTCCAGGCCGGGCGTGTTCGCCAGCGGCGAAATGCTTGATTGGGAAGCGCCAACAGGGGGCTATCTGCTGCAGGGCAGCTTTGCGAGCGGCATGATGGCTGCCAAGGGCGCGCTTGCGTGGTTGGGCGCACAGACCCACATCACGCGCTCTTCATCCTGAGCCCGTCAAAGGACGAACTCCGGCATGAGCATGTCTGGAACCTCGTCCTTCGACAGGCTCAGGATGAGGGTAGGTGGGCTGTCCTGAAAAGGCGTTCAGCGCCTGCGTGGAGGCGGACGCCGGTTGCCGCCACCTGGCGGACCACCGACGGATGCGGTCTTCTGACGGAAGTTGATCCTGCCGCGATCAAGGTCGTACGGAGACATCTCGACAACCACCCGGTCGCCCGCAATGGTGCGGATGCGGTTCTTCTTCATCTTGCCTGCGGCATAGGCCAGCACGATGTGGTCATTGTCCAGCTTGACGCGGAAATGGCCATCCGGCAGCACTTCAGCGACGGTTCCATCGAACTCGAGCAGTTCTTCCTTGGCCATTCAGGCTCCATGCGGTCTGTGTGCGGCAGACTTGTCCCCGCGCTTCGACGCTGCTCATAGCGCTTTGCAGCGCAAAGGAAAAGCGCGATGAGTCCGTTATCTGCCCCGGTGCCGTGTTGGTGACTGGTGTTTGCAGCAGTCTGTGCAGGAGGAGGCCTTGATGACCGCGCATGAACCGGACGGCACCGTCATCCTGAAGGCCCATGGTTTTCGTGCCAGCATCATCCCGTCAGTGGGCGGCATCCTTGCCTCGCTCGACTGGCATGGACCGTCAGGCAAGGTTCATCCCTTGCTGTTCAGCCCGCAAGGCGTGGGTCCGACCACGGGGGCGCCGAACTTTCTGGGCGCTTGGGCCATGGTGCCGTTCGCCAACCGCGCCTTTGATTGCGTGATCGACGACGGCATGCAGCGGTTCAACGTCCCGGTGAATGATCCGGCCAGAACCGGCAACATCCACGGTTTTGGCTGGCAATCGCCCTGGAGCGTGACGCAGCTGAGCCCCGTCCGGCTTGTGACAGCGCACCAGCGTTCCGGCGCAGATGACCCCTATGCCTATCACGCGACACAAGCGATCACGCTCAAGGATGGCGAGGTTCGCCTCGATCTTGGCGTCACGAACCGCGCAGATCGTGCCTTGCCCTTCGGGCTTGGCTTTCATCCATGGTTTGCCTGCGCTCCTGACACAACCCTCAGGATGTCAAGCCGGGGTGCCCTGGCGCTGGGACCGGGATACCGCGCCACTGGCAGGATCGATTTCGCAGATGGAGGGCCGTTCGGTTCTGGCCGCATCGTGCGCGATGTCACCGGGGAACTCGCCCTGAGTTATGTGGACTGGGTGGGGGATGCGGTGTTTTCGACCCCCTCTCAAGGTCTGTCGATCAGCATCGGTGCCAGCGACAGTTTTCGTCATCCGGTGCTCTGGTCACCGCCCGGAGCCGATTTCGTCTGCTTCGAGCCGCAAAGCCATGGCATCGGCGCTCCCGGAGATGCCATGGCCCGCTCCATCACGCCGCTGGCGCGCCTCGAGCCGGGACAAACGCTGTCAGGCTGGATGACGCTGACACCGCAAGAGATACTGGCAGGGACAGGGGCAGAGATCCCGCACGTCAGTTGATGAAGTGCTTGGACAGCTTCAGCGATTGGCCCTGGTAGTTGGACTTGAGGTCCGCGCCATAAAGCGCTTTCGGGCGCTTCGCCATGCGCTCATACACCAGCCGCCCCACCACCTGCCCGTCTTCCAGGATGAACGGCACATCGCGTGAGCGCACTTCGAGCACGGCCCGCGCGCCCGATCCACCTGCGCCCGCATGTCCGAAGCCCGGATCGAAGAACCCGGCGTAATGCACGCGGAACTCGCCCACCAGGGCATCGAACGGCATCATCTCGCAGGCGAAGTCCGGCGGCACATGCACCGCTTCCTTCGAGGCAAGGATATAGAACTGGCCAGGGTCGAGAATGAGCGAACCTGAGCCATCGTCATCCAGCCGTTCCCAGAAATCGCCGACCTTGAACGCTGCGACCCGGTCGATGTCGATGAGCCCGGTGAAGCGCTTGGCCCGGTAGCCGATGATTCCGTCAAAGCCTGACAGGTCGACACTGACGGCGACGCCGCCCTGGATATTGGGCGTGGCGGAGGCGACAAGCACCTCGCGCCTGTGGACATCAAGCAGTTCTGCGTCACTGAGCCGCGCCCCGCCGCTGCGAAACCGGATCTGCGACAGCCGCGAGCCGGTGCGCACCAGCACCGGAAACGTGCGCGGGCTGATCTCGATGTAGAGCGGCCCGTGATAACCCTCCTCCACGAGGTCGAACTCGCGAGAACGATCCGTGATCACGCGCGTGAAGACGTCGAGCCGCCCCGTCGAGCTTTTCGGATTGGCGGCGGCGGCAAGGCCCTTTGGCAGAGCCAGCCCTTCCAGCAATTCGGCGATGTAGACACAGCCGGTTTCCAGCACGGCGCCAACGGTCAGGTCGATTTCATGCAGCGCCACCTGGTCCAGCCGCTGCATCAGGAGCCGCTCACGGCCCGGCAGGAAACTGGCCCTGACGCGCCAGGCCCTCCGCCCAAGCCTGAGATCAAGGCTCGAGGGCTGGATCTGGCCGGTGGCAAGAGGCAGGCCGATGCTGATCATGCCTGCCTCGACCATTGCGGCGATGGTTTCATCGGACTGTATGCCGGGCAGGATCGCGGGGATTGTCGAGGTGTGCTTGTCTGACATGCTGAGATGTTTGATCCGCCATCAGGGCCAAGCGCAACTGTGCAAGGCCCCAGGCCCCCTCAATCCCTGAAAGTTGTCCACGCGATTATCGCGCGGCTGAAGGCTGTGACCCCGACAAGGACAGCGAAGACATAGGCCAGCGCGCCGAACCACTCCGGCCAGAGCAGCATCAGCACGAACACCAGGATGGTTTCCGAGCCCTCCGCCAGCCCCGCGCTGAAATAGATCGTCTTGTGCCCGCGCGCCGTGGTTTCCAGCCCGCGCCGCGCCGCGATGGCGGCATAGGCCAGGAACGTCGCGCCGTTGACGTAAAAGCTGAACAGCAGCACCGAGGCCGGCAAGGCGTTCAGCGCCGGATCACGCAGGGCGAAGGCCAGCGGAACGGCACCGTAGAAGGTGAAATCGCAGACGATGTCGAGAAAACCGCCACGATCCGTGCGCTGGCTGGCGGCGGCGACAGCGCCATCCAGCCCGTCGCAAAGACGTCCGCACAGCAGCAGGACCAACGCCAGGACATCAAGCCCCAGCCAGATGGCCACGCCGCATCCAAGGCCCTTCGCCAACCCGGCCAAGGTGACGGCATCGGCACTGATGCCCCGCGCCGCCAGCACACGCCCGGCGGACAACAGGGGTGGATCGATGATCTGGCGCAGCATTCCGTCGAGCATGATGTTGCAGATGTCCCGTTGCGGATGTCATTTGGCAAACACAACGCGCAGAAACTGTCGCGTCGGCAAGAGCTGTGGCATAGTCAAAGCCAAGGAGACAGCAAGCCATGTATCAGGCCAACACGCGCGGCGTTCACGTATCGGTGACACCGCATTTCATGGAGAGCGAATCATCGCCCCGCGAAAACCGGTTTTTCTGGGCCTACACGGTCGAGATCGTCAACGAGGCCGACGTGACTGTCCAGTTGATCTCGCGCTATTGGCGCATCACCGATGCGCATGGCCAGCTGCATGAGGTGAAGGGCCCCGGTGTCGTCGGGGAGCAGCCGGTTCTGCGCGCCGGTGAGAGCTTCAAGTACACCTCCGGCTGCCCGCTTGATACGCCCCATGGCAGCATGGTCGGCGCCTACCAGATGGTGGCCGAGAACGGGGATGCGTTCGAGGCGGCGATCCCTGCGTTTCCGCTCCAGAGCCCTTACGCCAAGATCGTGTTGCACTGAGCGATGCCGAACGCTGCCCCCCGCTATACCGCACTCGAACTGCTTGCGCGGCTTGTCGCCTTCAACACCGAGAGTGACCGGTCCAACCTGGCGCTTGTTGCTTTCGTGGAGGATTATCTCGCCGCCTGGGGCGTTCCGTTCGTGCGCCTGCCCAACGCGGAGGGTGACAAGGCTGCCATCCTCGCCACGATCGGCGATGGCGGGAGGCCCGGTGTGGTGCTGTCGGGCCACACCGATGTGGTACCGGTGGCCGGGCAGAGCTGGACGACCGACCCTTGGACGCTGAGGATCGCCGATGGCAAGGCCTATGGACGCGGTTCTGTCGACATGAAGGGTTTTCTGGCGCTGGCCCTCAGCCTTGTGCCGCATTTTCTTGGGCTCAGGCTGAAAACACCGATCCATCTGTTCCTGTCCTACGACGAGGAGACAACCTGCCTTGGCGTGGTCGATGGCATTGCCCGTTTTGGCAAGCAGATGCCGATGCCGATGGCCGTGATTGTCGGAGAGCCGACCGATCTGGAGATCGCTGACGCGCACAAGAGCGTGGTCACGTTCAACACCACGGTGACGGGCTTCGAGGCCCATTCGTCCAAGCCGTTTCTGGGTGCCAATGCCATCACTATGGCAGCGCTGCTGATCGCGGAACTGGACCGCATCGACCAGGAGATGCTGGCGCGCGGCGATACCTCCGGACGGTTCGATCCGGCCTACACGACCGTGCATGTCGGCAGGCTCAATGGCGGCAACGCGCGCAACATCCTGGCCAAGACCTGTGCCTTCGAATGGGAGTTCAGGGGCCTGCCTGACCTTGATCCGGCCGAGATCCCCGCACGGTTCCGGCGCTTCGGTGACGAGGTCGTGCTGCCCCGCTTTGCCAACGGGTTTTCCGGCGTCGACATCGAGACGATCAACAATGTGTCCGTGCCCGGCCTCAAACCCATGCCCGGCTCGCCTGCGGAGACGCTGGCCATGCGCCTGTCGGGCAAGAACCGCACGATCACGGTGCCCTACGGCACGGAAGCTGGCTATTTCCAGCAGGGCGGCGCAGCCACCGTGGTCTGCGGACCCGGCTCGATCAACCAGGCCCATCAGCCCGATGAATACATCACCTTGGCTGCGCTGGCCGATGGCGAGGCCTTCATGCGCCGCCTCGCCGACTGGTGCGTGGCGAACTGATGCGGCTGTCTCTTAACGACATCGGTGTCATCCCCGGCGGCCTGCAAGGCCGGGAAGGGGATCCACCCTTGCCTGGTCGGCTTGGTGGATCCCCTTCCCTCGCCTTTGGCTCGCCGGTAATGACACCCGTAAAGCGTTCAAGGTTTCTGGATGGCTTCGCTGCGCTCGCCATGACGGCCATCCTCGGCACCGGAATGACGTGCGCCCAGGAACTCCGTGGCCATGGCGGGCCGGTGCGCGCCGTGGCGGTGTCGCCCGATGGCCGGATGGCGATCACCGGCTCGTTCGACCAGTCCGTCATCCTGTGGCGGCTCGAGGCCGGTGCGGCCGATGCCGTGCTGCGCTTCCATGAAGGCTCGGTGAACGCGGTGGCCAGCCTGCCTGACGGGCGCTTTGCCTCGGGCGGCGAAGATGGCCGCATCGCCCTCTGGCGTGCAGGAAAATCGGAGCCTGATCAGGTGATCAGCGGCCATGACGGCCCGGTCTCAGGCCTGTCAGTCTCGCCAGACGGCCTGCAGCTCGCATCCGCCTCATGGGACGGCACCGCGCGCGTCACGGCGCTTGTCGGCGGCGTTGCGAGGGTGCTGACCGGTCATCAGGGCCAGGTCAACGGCGTCGCCTTCCTGGCGGATGGCGGCGTTGTCACGTCCGGCTACGATGCGACCCTGAGATTCTGGCCAGCCAATGGTACCGTGCCGCGCATCATCACCTTGCCCACCGTGCTCAACGCCGTCGTGGCAGCGCAAGATGGCGAGGTCGCCGTGGCCGGAGGCGATGGCGTGCTGCGCGTCGTCAGCGCCAGCGGCTCGATCAGCGAGATCGCGATTGCCGAGACACCGCTGGTCGCGCTCGCCATCAGCAGCGATGGCGCATTGCTGGCCGCAGGCGGCATCAGGGGCAATGTCGCCATCATCGACCGTGCCACCCGGAAAGTCCGCGCCACCCTCATTGGGCCGGGTCTGCCTGTCTGGTCGCTGGCCTTCTCGCCCGATGGCCGGGAGGTGCTGTCCGGCGGCATGGACAGGCTTGTCCGCCGCTGGAATGCGCTCACAGGCGAGCATGTCGGGCCGGTCGTGCCGCGCGCTGGGGCTGATCCGCTGGCTGGCCTGCCCGGCACCGGCGAACGTGGCGCCGTGGTCTTCCGCGCCTGCGCCGCCTGCCACACCCTGACCCCTGACGGTGCCAACCGCGCCGGGCCGACGCTGCACGGCATCATGGGCCGCCGCATTGCCGCCCTGCCGGGCTACAACTTTTCCCCGGCGCTGAAGGGCATGGACATCGTCTGGACGCCAGACACCATCGCCCGCCTGTTCGAGATCGGGCCAGGCGACATGACCCCCGGCACCAAGATGCCCGAACAGGTGATCACGAACGCGGAAGACCGCAAGGCGCTGGTGGACTGGCTGGGGAAGGTGACGCGGTGATCCAACCATGCTATGACAATGTCATACAACCAGGACATCGAAAAGTGCGCACCAGTAAACCGATTTCAGTCACGCTGGGTTCTCAGCAGTCCTATCTGGACAGACAACTGGCCAGCGGTGAGTATGCTTCGGCCAGCGAAGTGGTCCGTGCTGGATTGAAGGCGTTGGAACGAGAACACAACGCGCGAACAGAGTGGATGCGCATCAAGGTCGAGGAGGCTCTCAGCGACCCGCGCCCAGGCTTTCTGGCCGATGATGTTTTCGCCCGTCTTGAGCAGCAAATACGCACCCGAGGCACTGTGCGTTCGTGACGCTTGGAAAGATCACGTTTTCAGCGCTTGCAACGGAAGACCTTGAAGACATCGCCGACTACATCACAGATGGGGCTGGGGCCTTTGTCGCGCTTGGCTATCTGGCGCGACTCAGGATTGCGGTGAACGGACTTGCTGATTTTCCAGAGGTGGGTGTGCCCCGCCCCGAAATTGCACAGGATGTCCGTTCGTTTTCGTTCGAGCGGCGCATAGCGGTTCTTTACCGAACCAGCAATGGCCACGTGCTGATCTTGCGTGTGTTGTCAGGCGGTCGGGCAATTCCGGATTCTGTTGAGCATTAACGTCAATTCAACGGGTCCTCGCCGCGTTCCCGCCGCTCCCTGAGATAATCCTCGGTCGTGCGCGGCGCGGGCCTTGGGCGGTTCTCGTGGGGGTCGAAGCTCTCGTTGACGACGACCTCGACCCGGCAATCCTCGCACATCCGGATCAGCGACGTGCGCTTGGCCATGTCGCCTGTGAACATCCAGTGCTTGTTCTCCAGCCTGGCGACAATGCGGTTGATCGTGGACTGGACGCCGAACGCCTTGTTGCAGCTGATGCAGAGAGCGGGCTCCTCCTGCTTGATCAGGCGCGGGGGGGCGTCCCAAGCCTCGAAATCGATCTGCGGGATGAGCGTGATCACCTTTTCGGGGCAGGTCGCGGCGCACAGCCCGCACTGCACGCACAGGTCCTCCTGGAAGGACAGGCTCGGCTTGTCCTTGTCGTCCTGGAGCGCCTGCACCGGGCAGGCGGAAACGCAGGCCAGGCACAGCGTGCAGCCTTCCGCGTTGATGTCGAGCCCGCCAAAGGGGGCCAGTTGTGGCATCGCGACCTTTCCGGCAGGCGTGGGCGCGGCGCGATGCAGTTCTGTGATGGCAGTTTTCAGCAGCGAACGGCCTTCGCCCATCGGCCTGAATTTCGCCGGTGTCGGTGCTGCCCGCCCCGGCTTGATGGCATCCAGCGCGGCGCGCAGGGCATCGGGATCATCGGTCTCGATCAGCCCGGCGCGGTCCTCGCCAAAGCCGAGCGCAGCGCCAAGCCTGTTGGCATAATCCGCATTGCGCTGAATCCCGGACAGTTCATGCTTCGGCCTGGCCTTGCTAAGGTAACGGATGGCGGATGCGCCGAACGCCAGCGCGGCGGCGTTCAGTTCCAGCCCGGCCTGCGTGATCTCGTTGACGCGCAGCGGCAGCACATGGGCAGGCAGCCCGCGTCCGGATCGGGCCAGCGCGTCGATCAGCGGCTCGCCATGGTCGCCGTCATGCACCAGCACCACCGGGTTGAGGCCGCCGGCTTCGGCATAGGTCAGGAGCAGCGTGCGCAGCTTGCGCATCACCACGTCGGCAGGGGGCAACTGATAGGTGATCGCGCCCGTGGGGCAGACCGAGGCGCAGGCCCCGCACCCGGCGCAGATCTCGGCGGAGATGGCCACATGGTCTCCGTCCGGCGTGATCGCGCCAGCCGGGCACAGGTCAAGGCAGCGGGTGCAACCGGTCTTCTTCGAGCGCGCATGGGCGCAAAGCCCCTCGTTCAGCATCACGTATTGCGGCTTGTCGAACTCGCCCACGAGGCCGGACGCTTCGAGGACCAGCGCAGAAATGGCCGCCCGGTCTCCCGGATCGGCCCTGAGATAGCCCGCGCGCAGGTCGCCGCCTGCGAACAGCGGCGCGCCTCCGGACACATCGATGACGATGTCGCAGCTCGATTTTGCGCCGTTGCGCCCCTCGCCGAACACGAGCCTGGCGCGGGACGAGGCGGCAGCGGCGGCGAAATCGTTGACCGACAGCTCGAATGCGCCGAGCCAGCCGGTCGCGGCCACGATGGTGCCCTTGAACACGGGAAAATCGGCGTGGCTCATCGGGGTCACGTCGCCCGGCCTCGTCAGCACCACGGTGACGTCGAGCACATCGGCCAGTTGCCGGGCGATGTCGATGGCCGTCTCATCGCGGCCATAGATCAGCGCCACGCCAGCGCTGGTCAGGGTGGTGAAGCGCGTCGGCGCCATGGGTTCGTTGCTGGCAGCGAGCAGCGCCGCCATCTTCGGCCCCGTGGCACTGGCCTGGTCGGACCAGCCGGCCATTTCGCGGATGTTGACGAAGGTGATGTCGCGGGCAAAACCCGCCTCTTGTGCCACTTCTGCAAACAGCGGCGCTTCCTGCGTGCAGGCCACGGTCAGGCTTGGCGGCTGCAGGCCGAGCATGGCCTTGAAACTGTCGATCTGGCTGCGGCAGAGATGACGGGCGGTCCTCATCTCGGCATCGCCGCAGCCCCTGGCAATGGCGTTAAGATCAAGCGGCATCGTGTCCTCGCAAGAGCACACCGCGACAATCCGCTTCATATCGCCCATGTCCACGCGCCCATTTTTGCCTCTGGAAATCCTGCATTGGACAATTGTCCGCACGCGTCAACGCACACATGCCAATCTG
>JANMHN010000110.1:0-1578 GCA_031375185.1 Allobosea sp.
CTGTCCATGGTCATGCCGCATGACGGCAAGCGCGCCATCCTGCGCTGCCGCGATGACGATTACCTGCACCCGTTCCAGGTGCTCAA
Organism: Allobosea sp.; assembly: GCA_031375185.1. Lineage (GTDB taxonomy): Bacteria > Pseudomonadota > Alphaproteobacteria > Rhizobiales > Beijerinckiaceae > Allobosea. Next base: position 87 of record JANMHN010000110.1, read on the forward strand.
CCTCAAGGGTTGCCGTGGCCTGCACCTTGACGGGCATCAGCCGGATGCGGCGCTGCACTATGCCAAGGCCTGCCGTGAGGCCGGGGTGCTGACATCGCTGGATGGCGGCGGCGTGCGCTCCAACACGCCCGAACTGCTGGAAGCCATCGACGTTGCCGTGGTGTCCGAACGCATGTGCGAGCAGATGTCGCTCAGCCCGGTCGAGATGCTCGAGCATCTCAAGACCAAGGGCTGCAGCATCGGCGGCGTCACACTCGGCGAGAAGGGCCTCGTTTGGTACGACGAGACCGGGCAGGGCCGCCACCATGACGCGCTGCCGGTGCCGTCCACCAAGGTCATCGACACCAACGGCGCGGGCGACGTGTTCCACGGCGCCTACATGTATTCGTATCTCACGCGGCCAGAGGCAGGCTGGGACGCGCATTTCCGCTTCGCCCGCGCCGCCTCAGCCTTCAAGATCCAGCATCTCGGGAATGAGGCTGGCTTGCCGGGATTGGGCGATATCGAAGCGATGATGAAGCTGGCGGCTTGAGTGGGGCGACCTGACATGGTCGTCATTCTGGGGCGGCGCAGCCGAACCCGGAACCCATTTTCAGGGCGCATTCACAGCCGGTCGATGGTTTCCGGGCTCTGCCTTTGGCAGCCCCGGAATGACGGCGAGTTGTAACCTTCACTCACCCCGCCACGGATAGGTCCATGTCTCGGTCAGCGCCTGCTGGCCGGTGCGCAGGAAGGCGCGGATGTCGCCGGACTGGCCGGGCTCCATCACCACGTCGATGAAGGCGCGGAAGCCGCCGATCTTGGGATTGGGGATGAGGAAGGCGCGGTTGATGCGGCCTGCCGAGATGGACGGCACGATCTCGACCTTGTCGGGATCATTGACGTGGAAGCCCAGTTCCCCGCCGGAGAAATCGACGATGAAACGGCGCGCACCGGGCGTCACCGCCTCACCGGAGCCAAGCGCCTTTGGGCGCGCCTGATAGGTGTTCACGGCGCGGCCGCCCGGATGCAGCATGTCGACATTGCCGATGGCTGACAGCTTGTAACGGATGACGTGCTCGCGGCCAGGTTGGAGTGGATTGCGCGGGGCCCAGAGAGCGACAATGTTGTCGTTGGTCTCATCGGTTGTCGGCAGTTCGATCAGTTCGACATGGCCTTCGCCCCACTCTCCTTCCGGCTCGATCCAGTAGGACGGGCGAAGTTCGTAGGCCAGGTCGAGATCCTGGTAGTGCTCGAACACCTTGTCGCGCTGCATCAGTCCGAAGCCGCGCGGATTGCGTTCGACAAAGGCGGACACGGCCTGTTCCTTTGGGTTGCGGAGCGGACGCCAGATCCACTCGCCGGTGCCGGAATGGATCAGCAGGCCATCTGAATCATGCAGTTCGGAACGGTAGTCATCGAAGAAGCGGCGGTCGTTCTCGCCGGTGAAGAACATCGAGGTGAGCGGGGCCAGGCCCAATTTCGCGATCTCGCGGCGCGGGAACAGGTGCGC
>JANMHN010000118.1:0-5579 GCA_031375185.1 Allobosea sp.
CTCTACACCGCTGAGGAAATGGGCAACCAGTTCAAGGATGCGACGCCAAAGGCGCTGGTGATCGTGGACATGTTCGCCGACAAGCTGCCCGAAGCGCTGAAGATCCAGCCGATCCCCACTGTCATCGTGACCCGTGTGGCGGAGTTCATGCCCGGAATGGTCAAGGGCGTGATCGGGCTGGTGCAGAAGTTCTGGGACCGCTCGGTGCCCACGGTGCAGGTGCCGCATGTCAGGCTCCCGGATGCGCTCAGCGCCGGGGAAACCAAGCGCCAGACAGGTTCTGTCGCAGTGGAGACATACACAGCAGCGTTGGACGGCACATCCCTTGCGGCGCTGCAGTACACCGGCGGGACAACGGGTGTCAGCAAGGGCGCGATGCTCACGCACGGCAACATCGTGATGAACATGGCGCAGACCATGACCTTCATCGAGCAGCACGTGAAGAAGGGCGAGGAGGTGGTGCTGACCGCGATCCCGACCTATCATATCCTGGCCTTCACGCTCAACCTGCTTGGCTTTTTCTGGCTGGGCAACCGCAATGTCCTGATCCCCAATCCAAGGCCGCTGGCCAATCTCAAGCGTGCCTTCGAGAACTACAGGATCACCTGGATCGTGGGTGTGAACACGCTGTTCAACGGGCTGATGAACGAGTTCTGGTTCGTCGAGAATCCGCCCAGGCATCTCAAGGCCTCGTTCGCCGGCGGCATGGCGCTGCATGGCGCGGTGGCCGAGCGCTGGCAGAAAATGACCGGCACGCAGGTGATCGAGGGATACGGGCTGACCGAGACGTCACCGGTCGTCACAGGCAATCCCGTGGGCAAAGCGCGTGAGGGTTCGATCGGCATTCCGGTGCCGTCCACCGAGATTGCCCTTCTGGATGACATAGGCCGCCCCGTGCAGCCTGGCGAGGCGGGGGAGTTGGCCGTGCGTGGCCCGCAGGTGATGACGGGGTATTGGCAACGACCGGACGAGACGGACAAGGTGATGACCGCCGACGGTTTTTTCAGGACCGGCGACATCGCCACCATGGACCCTGACGGCTTCTTCAGGATCGTTGACAGAAAGAAGGACATGATCCTGGTTTCAGGCTTCAACGTCTATCCGAACGAGATCGAGGATTGCCTGGCCCGGCATCCGGGCGTGCAGGAGGCCGCCGTGATCGGCGTGCCGGATGGCGCAGCCGGGGAGGCGGTGAAGGCTTATGTCGTGCTCCTGGACCAGAGCCTGACAGCTGACGAGATCAGGGCGCACTGCAAGACATACCTCACCGGATACAAGGTTCCGAAACAGGTCGAATTCCGCAAGGAACTGCCCAAATCCAATGTCGGCAAGATCCTGCGCAAGGATCTGCGGGCAGAGCAGGTTGCTCAAACGGCTGCGGTCGCCGCGCCAGACAAGGCAGCCTGATCATGGTCAGTGCATTCGAACAGACTCTGCTGGCCGTGATGATGGGCGTGATCATGCTCGGCATGGGGGCAGCGCTCACACCGCAGGATTTCAGAAGTTCGCTGAAGCGGCCTTTCGGGCTTTTCGTCGGGCTGGTCTCGCAATATGGCTTTCTGCCGCTGATCGGCTTCTTGCTGGCGCTGGCCCTGCCGCTCAGCCCGGAGGTCAAGATCGGGCTGGTGATCATGTCGTGCATGCCGGGCGGCACGACATCCAATATCTTCACCTATTTCGCCAAGGGCAATCTGGCCCTGTCGATGCTGATGACGGTCAATTCGACGGTCTTCGGGGTTGTGCTGATCCCGCTCCTGATCGTGGTCTATGCCGCAGGGCTTGGCATCAGCGTTCCAGCCGACAACATCATCCGGACGCTCATCATCCTGCTGGTTCCAGTGCTGATCGGCATGGCCCTGCGGCGCTGGAATGCCAATATCGGCGCCATTGTCGAACTTGTCGGGGGCGCGCTCGGGATCTTCTTCATCCTGTTCCTGATGGCGTCCTGGGTGCCCCGCAACTGGCAATTCCTGATGAGCACACCTTTGCCGGTCTTTGCCGCCGTGATCTGCCTCGGCTTGCTCGGCTTTGCGGCAGGTTATGTGTTCAGCGCGATGCTCAAGCTGCATCCGCGCAATGCGCAGACCATTTCGATGGAGATCGGCATTCAGAATGGACCTCTGGCCGTCGCGATTGTCGCGCTCAGCTTCACCGGCGCACAGCAGCAGCAGATCATCGCCGTGCCTGCCCTGTATTCGCTGTTCATCGTCATCAATGCCACCCTGCTGACCTTCTGGTACAGGCGCATCAATGATCGCTCGCAACAGAAGCTGCCGGATTCGTTCCTGTGAAATGGAAAATGCCCGCGCAAGCTGGCTGCGCGGGCGAATGGCATGATCTGCGAGATGTTCAGTAGAAGCGGATCACCCTGACCGGGCGGCGATAGTAGACGCGGCGCACGGGGCGGCGATAATAGACGCGGCGGATTGGGCGGCGGTAATACACACGCCGACGATAGACCCGGCGGCGATAGTAATACTGGCTGAATTCCTTGTCTGCATCATCGAGCGCTGCCTTTGTCTCGGCTGCGACCTCAACCGCTTCCGGCAACGGCTGCGCAGGAGCGAGGGGTGTCTTCTCGCTTGCGGCCTCTGCCATTCCCGGTGCGATGGCCACGGCGGCCAAGCCACCAAACAAGCCCAGTAGGAAAGTCCTGCGTTCCATGGTTTCCTCCGAATAGGTCAAGCCGCCCGGATTGAAACTTACGCCTGGTGATTCACCGGGCATATACGTGAAAATACATATATTCTACATCCAGCACCTGGACTTCAGAGACGCCACATGCACCTGTCATATGCCCAGAACATGGAAGACATGCACCTTGACCGAGTGTTTGCAGGTGAGCCGAAGGGCTTTTACATCGATGTCGGTGGCGGCCATCCGGTGGCCGACAATGTCTCGTTCCGGTCTTATCTGGCGGGCTGGCACGGTCTGGTGATCGAACCGCAAGCGGCGCTGCACAGCCTCTACGAGCCCGTCCGGCCGCGTGACATCGCGCTTGACGTTCTGGTCGGGCGTGAGGCCGGGCAGGCGGCTTTCCATGCGGTCGACAAGCTGCATGGCTTTTCGACCATGGTGGAAAGCCATGCCAGGGGCGCGGCCAGCTTCGGTGCCTCCTATGCCACCGAGACCAGGGCCATGACCACCCTTGCCGCGTTGTGCGAAGCCCATGCCCCGCCTGTGATCGACTGGCTCAAGGTTGATGTCGAGGGAGCCGAGATCGATGTCCTCGCCGGCAATGACTGGACGCGCTTCAGGCCCCGCGTGGTTCTGGTGGAGGCCATCGCGCCGGGCACCATGGAGCCGTCCCACGAGGGCTGGGAGCCGATCCTGACCGGGGCAGGTTATCGCATGGCCTTTTTTGACGGGCTCAACCGCTGGTATGTGGCCGATGAGGCAAGCGCGCTCGCAGGCCGCTTTCCGGATGCCTATCTCGACTGGGGCAGCGTCAGGCATCTTTACGACCATGGGCGTGCGCTGGACAATCCCGGTCATCCCGATCATGTCCTGGCCAGCGCGCTGATGGGCCTTGATCCGGCTTCGCTGCCACTGGTCGACAATGCCACCATCTACGGCTTCCTGACAAAGAACATCACGGCTGATGAACTTCACGGACCTGCCGATGCCGCGACACTGGATCGTTTCGCCCATCTCTGGCTCGGCACGGAGGCGCATGGCGAAACCGGACTTGGCAAGGGATGTCTTGTCCTTGAGGATGCCCTCATGGGCCTGATCCGCACCGATGCGTTCCGCGCGGCGCTAGGCCGGATCGCTGCGGCCCATGACGGCGGATTTTTGATGGAGGGCTGATGCGCGGAAACCGATGTCTGCCTCGCGCTTAAGCCTTCATTAACCACGCTGTCGGCAAGATTTGCCTATCGGTTCGGCGTGCGCAATGCCGCGCGATCTGATCGAGGCAACATCACTTTTCGGGCTTGGGGCAGACAATGAGCGACGCGACGGCGGGCAAGACGCCGCTGGCAGCCGGGCTGACGCCGAGAGCGCCGGGCCCTGCGCAGGGCGGAGGCTTCAAACTGCCGACGCTTGGCGAGATGGGCACGCTGACCCGCCGCCCCGACTTGCTGCTCGCCATCGGCGTCATGGGCATCCTTGTGGTGTTCATCATGCCGCTGCCGCCGCTGGTCCTGGACATGCTGTTGGCTGTGTCCATCATCATGTCTGTGCTGGTGCTGATGACGGCCCTGTTCATTGAGGAGCCGCTGGAGTTCTCCTCGTTCCCAACCGTGCTGCTGGTCGTGACGATGCTCAGGCTGGCGCTCAACATCGCCTCGACGCGCCTGATCCTGACCCATGGCCATGAAGGCCCGCAAGCCGCAGGCCATGTGATCGAAGCCTTCGGCGGCTTCATCATGGGTGGCAATTTCGTCATCGGCGTGATCGTGTTCGTGATCCTCGTGCTGGTGAATTTCATCGTCATCACCAAGGGTTCGGGCCGCATCGCGGAAGTGGCGGCAAGGTTCACGCTGGATGCGATGCCCGGCAAGCAGATGGCCATCGATGCGGACCTCTCCGCCGGACTGATCGACCAGGACGAGGCCAGGCGGCGTCGCAAGGCGCTGGAAGACGAAGCGTCGTTCTTCGGCGCAATGGACGGCGCGTCGAAATTCGTGCGCGGTGATGCCATCGCGGGCATCCTGATCACCTTCATCAATGTCATCGGCGGCATCCTGATCGGCGTCGCCCAGCGCGGCATGTCGTTTTCCAGCGCCGCCACCACCTACACCATGCTGTCGGTCGGCGACGGCTTGGTCAGCCAGATTCCGGCGCTGATCGTCTCCACCGCTGCGGGCCTGCTGGTGTCGAAGGCAGGCGTGCGCGGCGCGGCTGACAAGGCCCTGCTCCGGCAGATGTCGGGGTATCCCAAGGCGCTCGGCATGTCGGCGGCGGTGATGGGGATGATGGCGCTTTTGCCGGGCATTCCGTTCTTTCCGTTTGCGTCGCTGGCAGCTGGCGCGGCCTATCTCGCCTGGAAGTTCGACAAGGTGAACAAGAGCGCTGCCACGGACAAGGACGCGGCGCGCGTGGCGCAGGACATGGCCGGGCGGGGGCCGGGAACCACGGTCGATCCGTCACGCGAAGAGACGATGGCCGACATTCTCAAGATGGACGATCTCAAGATTGAGATCGGCTATGGCCTGCTCCCACTGGTCAACGGCACCATGGGCGAGGACCGCCTGACCGAGCAGGTCAAGGCGCTGCGCCGCCAGCTAGCGGGCGAGTTCGGCTTCGTCATGCCGTCCGTGCGCATCGTCGACAATGTGGCCCTCGAGGCCTCGATCTACATCGTCAAGGTCAAGGAGATCGAGGCCGGGCAGGGCATGGTCTATCCCAACCAGTTCATGTGCATGGACCCGATGGGCGCGCAGGTCGACTTGCCGGGCCAGCATGTGCTGGAGCCGACCTTCGGGCTGCCCGCTACCTGGATCGACGGCTCGCTACGCGACGAGGCGCAGATGCGCGGCTACACCGTGGTGGATGCGGCGACCGTGATCTCGACGCACTTGACCGAGGTGCTCAAGGCCAACATGCCTGAGCTGCTCAGCCATGTCGAAACCCAG
>JANMHN010000121.1:0-6163 GCA_031375185.1 Allobosea sp.
ATCGAAGCCCGAGTTTGCCGGTGCCGTGGCGAGGCTCACGGGTCTTGATCCCGAGATCTCGCTCAAGATCGCGGAGGTCATCAAGCTCGGCCCCGTGCTGACACCGGAACAGCTCAGTCGTCAGGCCAAGGCCTTCAGCGATCTGGCCGTGATCCCGCGTGATGTGTCGGCCGAAATCGAGAAGTTCTGGGATGCCAGCTTCCTGGCCAATGCCGTCAAAAGCTGAATCTCGCACGCACCTGGCACTTGCGCCGGGGTGCCGCTGACCTCTGTTGCGAAGATCCAAATGCCAGGCACCAGCACCCAGGGAAGAACACCAGCCGCGACACCGGCCACGACAGCTGCCACGACAGCTGCCGCGACACCTGCCGCGACACCTGCCATGTCGATCTTCGGCGCCAAAGTGTCGAAGTCGGCACTGGCCGTCATGTTGCCGCTGGCCGTTCTGGTGTTGTGGCAACTGTCGGGCACGAATGGCGGGGTGGCAGGCGGGGCCTTGCCGACACCTGACCGGGTGTGGACGGCATGGAAAATCTGGGCGTTCGGAACACCCGGACCGATGACGCTCTCGCCTTATGTCGGCACGTGGGGCGGGGCGGTGTATTTTTCATCGGTCCGCGTGGCAAAGGGCTTTTGCCTTGCCGTGCTGATTGGCGTGCCGCTTGGCATCCTCATCGGCTGGTCACGGCTGGCAAGCTCCATCGTCGATCCGACGATCCAGTGGCTCAGGCCGGTGCCGATCACGGCCTGGCTGCCGATCTCGATCGCGCTGTTCGGCATCAGCGATTTCGGTGCCGTGTTCCTGATCACCATCGGCGCGTTCTATCCCATCGTGATCAACACCACGCAAGGCGCACGCGATGTCGACAGGAACTGGATCAGGGCCGCCCTGATGATGGGCGCGTCGCAATATGACATCCTGCGCCGCGTGGTGCTGCCTGCCGCCCTGCCGTCGATCTTCACGGGATTGAGGATCGGGCTTGGCATCGCCTGGACGGCGGTGATCGTGTCCGAGATGGTCGCCGTCAAATCCGGCCTCGGATATGTGCTCTGGGACGCCTACTATGTCGGGCGCATGGACATCGTCATTGCCGACATGGTGTCCATCGGCCTTGTCGGCTTCCTGTCTGACTGGGCCATCGTCCAGCTCGAACGCTGGGTTCTGACCTGGCGTCGTCTGCAATCGTTCAACACCTGAGGCGTCTGATGGGCACGATCTCGTTGGCGTCAATCTCGAAGGTCTACGGCGGGCCGGGAGGTGTCGCGGCGCTGGACAATGTCGATTTCCAGATCGCAGAGGGCGAATTCGTGGCTCTTCTCGGCCCATCGGGCTGCGGCAAATCCACCTTACTGAATCTTGTTGCCGGTTTCGAGGTGCCAAGCTCGGGCACCCTGACCTTTGATCGCGCGCCTGTCATGAAACCCGGCCCTGACCGCGGCGTGGTGTTTCAGGAGGCATCCTTGCTGCCCTGGCTGAATGTCTGGGAGAATGTGGTGTTCGGGCCAAAGGTGCAGGACATCACGCGCTCTGACTACGAGCCAAGGGCGCGTGCCATCCTCAAGACGGTGGGTCTTGAAAAATTCCACGAGGCCTTGCCGGTCCAGCTTTCGGGCGGCATGCGCCAGCGGGTCGGCATCGCGCGGGCGCTGGTGATGGAGCCGAGGGCATTGCTGATGGACGAGCCTTTCGGAGCGCTCGATGCCCAGACACGGCTGTCGATGCAGGCCTTGCTGCTGAGTGTCTGGGAAACCTTGAAAACCACGGTGCTGTTCGTCACGCATGACATCGACGAGGCTATCCTGCTCGCCGACAGGGTCTGCGTGATGACGGCGAGGCCAGGCAAGATCACGCGGGACATCCCGATCACCTTGCGCAGGCCGCGCGCCATCGATGACCTGACAACGGCGGAATTCACCCGCTTCAAGGCTCTGATCATGGCCGAGATGCGCGGCTCCGGCGGTGCGCACTGAACTGATGTGGCAGGCGAGACGAGCAGACAAGACGAGCAGACAAGACGAACAGGGCACACATGGCCAATCCCCGCATTCCATACCGCATGAGTTCATCACGGCCATCGCTGCCGCCGATGCAGGGCAAATCGATCCTGGTCCATCTAGTGGTCAATGTGGAGCATTGGCAGTTCGACCACGCCATGCCGCGCACCATCATAACGCCGCCGCATGGCCGCGAAACCGTGCCCGACGTGCCGAATTTCTCCTGGGCTGACTATGGCATGCGGGCAGGCCTGCCGCGCATCCTCGAGGTGTTGCAGCAGCGCCGGCTGCCGGCCTCCGCGAGCTTCAATGCAGGTGTCATCGATGCCTATCCAGGAGCTGCCGAGGCCATGCGGGATGTCGGCTGGGAGTTCATCGGGCATGGCATGCACCAGAAGGCGATGAACCACGCCGAGACCTCGGAAGCCCAGCTGATCCGCGCCTGTATCGACAAGATCGAGGGCTTCACCGGCCAACGCGTGCGCGGCTGGCTGTCCCCGGGCCTGCGCGAGACACATCACACGCCTGACCTGCTGAAAGAGACCGGTCTTGATTATGTCTGCGACTGGGTTGTCGATGATGTGCCGTCCTACATGACGACGCAGCATGGCCCGCTGGTTGCGATGCCGTACAATCTCGAGGTCAACGACTCGATCATCTACGCCATCGAGCGTCACGCCACGGGCGAAATGGCACGGCGGCTAGCCTTCACGCTGGCGCAGTTCGAGCAGGAAAGCACGGCCAGTCCGCGCGTGCTCGCCATTGGCCTGCACCCGCACCTGATCGGGGTGCCCCACCGCATCCATGAACTCGTGCAGATGCTGGACCTGCTGGCTGCCAGTGGCAAGGTGCTGTTCACCACCGGAAGCGCCATCTGCGACTGGTTCACCGCACACCAGCAGCCCGGAGACTGAGCCATGGATCTCAAACTGAGCGGCAAGCGCGTCCTGATCACCGGCGCGTCGAAGGGCATCGGTGCGGCCTGCGCCAAGGTCTTTCTGGAGGAGGGATGCCATGTCGTGCTGGTGGCGCGTCATGCTGAGCGGCTTGCCGAGGCGGCTGACGGGCTTGGATCACCCCACGCGGTGACGATCTGCCCCGCCGACCTGTCGTCCGCGCAGGAGCGGGACAGGGTGGCGGCCCTGCATCCCGGCATCGACATCCTCGTCAACAATGCCGGCGCGATCCCCGCTGGCGGTCTGCTCGACATCAGCCTTGCCACATGGGAGGCGGCCTGGGCCTTGAAGGTGATGGGCTATATCCACCTCACCCAGCTTTATCTTGGCGGCATGAAAGCCCGCGGCGCTGGCTGCATCGTCAACATCATCGGGGCGGCTGGTCGCAGCCCGCGATACAGCTATGTGTGCGGTGCCACGGGCAACGCGGCGCTGATGGCGTTCACGGGGGCCGTCGGCGGCAAGTCGAGCGAATGGGGCGTCAGGGTCTTCGGCATCAACCCGTCCCAGACACGCACGGACCGCATCATATCGCTCTCGAAGACGAGAGCGAAAGCAGCCCTTGACGATGAGGCCCGCTGGCAGGAGATGCTCACGTGCCTGCCCTTTGACCGCCTGATCGAACCTGAGGAGATCGCCCGGACCGCCGCATTCCTGGCTTCGCCCGCCTGCGGCTATGTCAGCGGCACTGTGCTGGATGTCGACGGCGGACAGGCTTTTCGGTGATCGTGCGGGTGCAGGGCAATGCGCGGCGAGACCATCCGGCAACAGCATGATCCAGCTTCGTGTGCAGTCAGCGCATTGAGATGACACTGTCACACACATGTCATGAAACTCGTGTGTGTCACGGTCGCAATGCATGACAAAAGGGAGTTCCCCATGCGCACCTTCGCGATTGCCGCCGCTGCATTTGCAGCGATCAATTTCACCCCTGCGGCACAAGCCGCCGACATCACCGGCGCTGGCGCCACCTTTCCCTTCCCGATCTACGCAAAGTGGGCGGAGGCCTACAAGGCCGCCACCGGTGTCGGCCTCAATTACCAGTCCATCGGCTCCGGCGGCGGCATCCGCCAGATCCGCGCCAAGACGGTGGATTTCGGTGCGACGGACGCGCCCGTGAAGGGTGAGGAGTTGACGCGCGACGGCATGATCCAGTTCCCGGCCGTGATGGGCGGGCTTGTTCCTGCCATCAATGTTGCCGGTGTCGGCCAGCGCGGTCTCAAGATGACTGGCCCGCTTCTTGCGGACATCTATCTGGGCAACATCAAGAAGTGGAATGATCCAAAGATCGTGGCGCTCAACCCTGGCGTGAGCCTGCCCGATGCCACGATCAATGTCGTTTACCGCTCTGACGGCTCCGGCACGACGTATGTCTGGACCGAGTATCTGAGCTTCGTTTCGGCTGACTGGAAGGGCAAGATCGGCGCGAACACCTCCGTTCAGTGGCCGGTTGGCGTCGGTGGCCGTGGCAATGAAGGCGTTTCAGGCACCGTCAAGCAGATCGCCAACTCCATCGGCTATGTCGAATACGCCTATGCCAAGCAGAACAACTTGGCCTATGCCCTCGTACAGAACAAGGCAGGCAATTTCCCGGTCCCTGACGACAAGACATTCCAGGCCGCCGCAGCAGAAGCAAAATGGGATTCAATGCCCGGCATGGGCATCACCCTCAACGACCAGCCTTTCCCGAATGCCTGGCCCATCGTTTCGGCAACCTTCATCTTGATGTATGCCAAGCCGTCCGATCCGGCCAAGTCGCAGGCCGCGCTCAAGTTTTTCGATTGGGCCTTCACAAATGGCGACAAGTTGGCTCTCGATCTTGAATATGTGCCATTGCCGGATGCCGTGAAGCAGCAGGTCCGTGCTTCGTGGAAAGGCATGACCGATCCTGCAGGCAAGCCGATCTTCTGAGCTTGGTTCTCGAACCGTTTGAAGCGGGGCGGCTCATGGCGCGTCCCGCTTCAGACATCTGGATATGCGGGAAGCCGACTGGAGTTTGACCATGGTTGCCGTCTACGAGCGCACCTACCAGAACGCCACGCGCGTGACGCGCCGTGCAAACCCGTTCGGCTTTGATCCGGTCTTCTCTGCGCTGAGCAAGGCCGCCGCCATCACGGTGCTGGTGCTGCTGGCAGGCATCATGGCCTCGATGGTCTATGGCGGCTGGCCGGCTTTCCAGACCTTCGGCCTGGATTTCCTGACCGGCACGCAGTGGGACACGATGAATGACAACTACGGTGGTCTGCCCGCCATCGTCGGCACCCTGAGCACGGCGCTGATCGCGATGCTGATCGGCGTGCCTTTGTCGATCGGTACGGCCATCTACCTAACGCAGCTTGCACCGGCCTGGTTCAAGGGGCCGGTCGGCACGGCTGTGGAGCTGCTCGCCGCTGTGCCAAGCATCATCTACGGCATGTGGGGCTTGTTCGTGTTCGTTCCGCTGTTTGCGGCCTATTTCCAGGTTCCGGTCAGTCAGGTTGTCGAGGGCATGCCGATCATCGGCACGATCCTCTACGCCCGCTCGCCATCGGGCCTTGGCATCCTCAGCGCCGGGATCATCCTGGCCTTCATGATCGTCCCGTTCATTGCCTCGCTCACCCGTGACATGCTCGACCAGATCCCGACCGTGCTCCGCGAAAGCGCCTACGGCATCGGCTGCACCACATGGGAGGTCGTGCGCCATGTCCTGCTGCCGCAGGCGGGCGTCTCGATCATCGGTGCCGTGATGCTCGGCCTTGGCCGCGCGCTCGGGGAGACCATGGCGGTGACGTTTGTCATCGGCAACGCCAACCGCCTTTCGCCCTCGATCATGGACCCTGGTTCCACCATCGCGTCGCGCATTGCCAGTGAGTTCAACGAGGCCCTTGGTCTCCAGATGAATGCGCTGATCGGCCTTGGCTGCGTGCTGTTCTTCGTCACGTTCGTGGTGCTGGTCATCGCCCGCATCCTCGTCTCCCGCGTCAAGCAGTATTGAGGGGAGCCAGATCATGTCAGACGCATCCATGACCTCCACGCCGGTTACCGAGATCAAATGGGGCCGCGTGCGCCAGTCCCGCCGGGTTCAGGACAAAATCCTGCGTGTGTTTGCAACCGGCTCGACGATGCTCGCCGTGTTCGTGCTCTTCTGGATTCTCGGCATGCTGCTGTGGAAGGGTGGGCAGGGCATCAATCTTGACCTGTTCACGAAGATCACGCCTGGCCCTGGCACCCAG
>JANMHN010000123.1:0-1824 GCA_031375185.1 Allobosea sp.
TTTCAGCGCGAGGCGCAGCTTGAAGCTGTAGAGCGAGATCGGCATCTGGTAGATCAGCATTCGTGAGGTTCCGTGGTTCGGCACATCATGCAACCGAGTGGAGGATTTGCACACCATGCGTCTTGAGTTGATGACATCACCCGCCGTCAAGGCCTATCTCGCCGTCAATCCTGGCATCGTCATCCCGGTAGGTGCAACCGAACAGCATGGTCCCGATGCCCTGATCGGCACCGACCATCTGTGCGCGGAGGCGATCGCGCGCAGGTTTGGCGAAACCAACGGTGTCATCATCGCACCAACTGTCGTATACGGAATGTCGCAATTTCACCTTGGCTTTGCCGGGACCATATCTCTGCGTCCCTCGACGCTGTCCGCGATGATGCAGGATGTGATCGCATCGCTGGCCGCCACCGGCTTCACGCGGATCTATGTTCTCAACGGTCATGGCGGGAATCTCGCCTCCATCCGCAGCGCCGTGCAGGAATTTTATGCGGTGCGGTCTTTTGCCGGCGAGACCGAGCCGTCGAAGGTCTTTTGCAGGGTGAAAAGCTGGTGGGAGTTGCCGCAAGCCGATGCCATCCGCAGATCGCTGTATGGCGCTGGTGAAGGCTTCCATGCCACGCCGTCGGAGGTCGCCATCACGATGGCCTCCCACCCCGAACACATCACGGCTTTTGATCGGCCTGCACCTCAACATTCTGCGGGCGATGTGATGCTGCATGCCGGTGACAATTACTATGACGCCGCCGATTTCGCGGCACGGTTCCCTGATGGCGTCGTGCTGTCCCATTCGTCGCTGGCGACCCGTGAGGCGGGCGAGCAGTTGATTGCCGCCGCTGCCAGCGACCTCGCGGATGATTTCGAGATGTTCTGCAGATCGGCCTGAGAAGGGTCCCCATGCCCTGGTCTCAGTTTCCCCGGTCGCTTGCGCCCATGTGCCGTTCCAGACGGCGCACGAGCCATGACACGGCCGCGATCAGCACCAGATATTCGACAACCAGCAACGTGTAGATTTCCAATGGCCGGTACTCGACAAGCGTGAGTTCGTTGGCCCTGCGGGTCAGTTCCTGATAGCCGACCACCGAGATCAGCGACGACATCTTGAGCACATAGACGAACTGGTTTCCGAGCGCGGGCAGGATGCGGCGGATGGCCTGTGGCAGAACGACAAAGCGCATCACCTGCCATGAACTCAGCCCGATGCTGCGTCCGGCTTCCCACTGCCCTTTCGGGATCGATTGGATGCCTGCCCTGAAGATTTCGGCCTCAAAGGCCGAGTCCGACAGCGCCAGCGAGATGACACCGGCGGTGAACACGCCGAACTGCAATCCGGCCACCACGGGCAGGCCGTAATACACCCACCAGAGCAGCACCAGAAGCGGCACGGAGCGGAAGGTTTCGACGTAAAGCCTGTTGAAAATCCGCAAGGTCTTGCGTTTCGACAGCGCCATCAGTGCGACCAGCATTCCGATGACGACGGCGATGGCGATCGACACCAGCGAGATGGTCAGTGTTGCCCACACTCCCGATGTCAGGAACAGAAGATTGTTCTGGCCGCGCGGATCGAAGGGTGAGACGACATGCCAGCCCCAGGTATAGCTAGTGCTGGCACATCCGCCGAGGCCAAGGGCCAGCGCACAGATGAACAGGCAGGACTCCAAGGGCCTGGCCACTGGCCCGGATGCTGGCCTCGATAATGTCACGGGGCTGCTTTCAGCTTGATGGCAGCCACTTTTTCTCCAGCGCGTCGAAGAAGCCTTCGGCCTTCTTCAGTGCGATCCAGGTGTTCACATAGTTCAGCCATGTCGCATCATCCTGTGCGAC
>JANMHN010000140.1:0-1881 GCA_031375185.1 Allobosea sp.
CCCGTGCCGGGCCAGGAGAACACCGTCTCGATCAGGATCGACCCGCCCAGCAGATAACCCAGCTGCAGGCCCATGACCGCGAGCGCCGTGGGGGCTGCATTCTTGACGACGTGCCCGAAAATGCCGCGGTCCAGCAGGCCCTTGGCTGTCAGGCCGGCAATGAACTCCTGGCTGAGGATGTCAGCCACGAGCGCCCTCACCGTGCGCGCCACGATGCCCATGGGGATGACCGACATGGTCACAGCCGGCAGGATCAGGTGCTTGACGTGCTCCCAGTTCCATTTCCACGCATCCGACCCGCCCGGACCGGCGCCGGTCGCGGGAAGCCAGTTGAGCTGCACCGAAAAGATGATCACCAGCACCATGCCGAGCCAGTAGTGCGGCACGGACACGCCGATGATCGAGATGAACGAGGCGGACTTGTCGATCCAGCTGTTGTGGAAATACCCGGCCACGAAGCCAAAGAGACAGCCAAGAATGAAACCGATCAGCGTGGCCAGCACGGCCAGCATGAGCGTGTTGCCCAGCGCCTTTCCAAGTTCCTGCGCCACGGGCCGACCTGTCGCGATGGATGTGCCCAGATCACCCTGGAGCGTCTTCATCACCCACAGCCCGTACTGGACGGGCAGCGGCCGATCAAACCCGTAAATGCGCCGCATCTCGGCCTGGAGTTGCGCCGACGCGTCAGGCGGCAGGATCGACGTCAGCGGATCGCCGGGGGCGATATAGACCAGCATGAAACAGATGACGCTGACGCCGAACGCCACCGGGATCGCATAGATGATGCGTCGAAGGATATAGATCAGCATTCAGGTGGCCCGCCCATTCGCGCTGCTGACCGTCATGGGCTGATGGTGATGCTTGAGAAATCCTGGAACCAGTTCTGGGCCTGGACGAAACCCTTCACTTTCGGGCTCATGGCCCGGGCGTTCACATCATGGGTCACCATCAGGAACAGGGCGTCGTCGACATATTTTTCATGCACGCGCTGCAGCACCTTGTTCTGCGCTTCGGCCTCGAAGGTGTTGCGAATGTCGTTGAACAGGCCGTCCATCTCCGGGTCGCAGTAAAGGCCCCAGTTGGTGCCCGCCGGCGGCTTCAGGTTGCATTGCAGGTGGCGGATGAAGCCCGTGAAGGGATCCTGGATGAAATAGCTGTAGTTCATGCCCGTCGCCTTGCGCGAGGATTCGTGGTCGGCACCAGCCCGCCAGATATTGATCAGCGCGTTCCATTCCACCGTTTCGAACTCGATCTTCATGCCGGCCTCGGCAAGATTCTGCTGGATGAACTCGTTCATCGGGAGGGGCTGCATCTGGCCGGAACCGGACGGCGAGATCAGGATTTTCGTGACGAAGGGCTTGGATGGACCATAACCGGCCTCTGCCAGCAGCTTCCTGGCTTCGGCGAGATCGCGCTTCAGCTTGAACTTCGGATTGCCGAACCATTGATGTCCGGGCGGCATGAAGCCTTCAGCCGGGATCATCAATCCGCCAAGCAGTTCCTTCAGTCCCTCGCGGTCGACCGCAAGATTTGCGGCCTTACGCACCCGGACATCGTTCCAGGGCGAGCCATCATGCCGGGACAGGTGCCAGGTCCAGTTGTGCGGATAGGCATTGGTGACGATCTGCAGCCCGGCGGCCTTCAGGACCGGCACCGCATCGGGTGACGGGGCCTCGATCCAGTCGACCTGTCCGGACCTGAGCGCCGCCGTGCGGGCATTGGGATCAGGCAGGGGCAGCAGGATCAGCTTGTCGAGTTTCGGCACGCGGGCCTTGTCCCAGTAGTCCTTGTTGGGGACCAGTTCCGCCCGCTCGCGGGGCGTGAATCCCGTCAGCTTCCATGGACCGGTCCCGGATGGCTGCTTGGCGAATTCCTGCCAGT
>JANMHN010000149.1:0-6603 GCA_031375185.1 Allobosea sp.
TGATGGCAGAGCCGGAACCCGCTCCGGCGGAAAAGCCCAAGCGCGGACGCAAGAAGAAGGTGGTCGAGGCCGACCCTGTCGTCGTCGAAGCCGCAGCCGTGGAGGACGAGCCGGTGGCGGAGCCACCCGCCCCCGCCCGTACACCCGAGCCAGCCCCGGAACCTGAACCCGAACCCGTCGCCATCGTCCTCAGCGAAATCGACCCCAACCGCCCCAAGCGCGGCGGCTGGTGGGCGAAGAAGTGAGTTTGGTCGACTGACTGGTTAAAGAAATGCCCGGCGATGTGCCGGGCATTTTTTTGGATTCACGTGTCATTGGCAAATTTTAATGATGACAATGCCCCCTCACCCCAGCCAGGCTCCCAGCCGCTTCACCGCCTCGCGCATGTCGGCTTCCGTCCCGGCGAATGACAGGCGCACGTGGCGGTGGCCATTCGCCGTGTCGAAATCCAGCCCTGGCGTGATCGCGACACCGGCCTCGCGGAGCGCCTTGCCGCAGAAATCCATGCTGTCATTGGTGAGCGCCGACACGTCCGTGTAGACATAGAACGCGCCGTCGATGGGCAGGAAGTTGCCCAGACCCATGCGGGGCAGCTCGTTCATCAGGATATCGCGGTTGCGGGCATAGCCCTGCCGGACCTGCTCCATCTCGTCCTGCCCATCAAACGCCGCCAGCGCCGCCACCTGGCTGAGCGTGGGCACCGAGATCGCCATGTTCTGCTGCAGGCATTCGATAGGGCGGACCAGCCGTTCGGGCACGACCATCCAGCCGACACGCCAGCCCGTCATGCAGAAATACTTCGAGAACGAGTTGATGATCACGGCGTCGGGGTCAAAGCGCAGCGCGGTTTCGGCAGGCCCGGCATAGGTCAGGCCGTGGTAGATTTCATCCGAGATGAACCAGACGCCCAGGTCGCGGCAGGTTGCGGCAAGATCGCTGATCGCTTCGGGCGTCATCACCACGCCCGTCGGGTTGGCGGGGCTCATCGCCAGCACGCCCGCCAGCGGCTTGTCCGCATGTGCGGCAGCGATGGCAGAGCCGGACAGTGCATAGCGGGTGTCAGGACCGGTCGGGATTTCGACCACCTCAAGTCCCAGCGCCATCAGGATGTTGCGATAGGCGGGATAGCCTGGCGAGGAGATGGCGACCCGCTGGCCTGCGTCGAACATCGACAGGAAGGCCAGCGTGAAGCCGCCCGACGAACCCGTGGTCACCACAACGCGGGAGGCAGGCACCCGGACACCGTACCATTCATGGTAATGCCGCGCGATGCGCTCCCTGAGCGGCCAGATGCCCAGCGCCTCGGTGTAACCCACGCCGCCTCTGGCCAGAGCTTTTGCCGCAGCCTCCCGCGCCGTGCGCGGAGCCGGGTGGCCGGGCTGGCCGACCTCCATGTGGATGACAGAGCCGCCCTCACGCTCGATGGCGGCGGCCTCGGACATGACATCCATCACGATGAAGGGCGAGACGAGCCGGGAGCGACGCGAGATGTGGGGCGGGGTGATCGGCACGGATTGTCCTCTTGGCGAAACCCCACCTACCCTGGTCGCAATCTTGCCTTCAAGTGTTTCTACGCGGATAACGCTTTTGGACATCGCCCGGTGCGGCGAGGAGATCATTCTTGAACGGAACCAAGACAGCTGTTGCGCGGAGAAGCCTGGCGCTTGTGGCCGCGTGCGTCATTGCGCTGCCAGTCCCGGCCTTCGCGCAGGGCGGCGGCCAGACCAGCCGCGTGTCGATCGTTCGCGACACAGAGATCGAGCAATTGCTGCGGGAGTATTCCGCGCCGGTCTTCCGGGCTGCCGGTGTGTCCAGCAGCAACATCGACATCGTGCTGATCCAGGATCGAACCTTCAACGCCTTCGTCGCCAATGGCCGCAAGATTTTCATGAATGTCGGCGTGCTGATGGATGCGGACACGCCCAACGAGGTGATCGGCGTCATTGCCCATGAAACCGGCCACATCGCGGGCGGGCACCTGGCGCGGCTGAGGCAGGAAATCTCGAACGCCCAGATTTTTGCCGCCATCGGCATGATCGCGGGCGCCGGTGCCATGGTGGGTGCAGCCAACAGCCGCAACCAGGTGGGTAATGCAGGTCTTGGTGCGGCAGGCGTGTTTTCGGGCGGGGCGGAGATGGCCCGCCGCAGCCTGCTGGCCTATCAGCGCTCGGAGGAACAGGCGGCCGACCGTGCGGCAGTGCGTTTTCTGGATGCCACAGGCCAGAGCGCACGCGGCATGCTGCGCACGTTCCAGCGTTTTGCCGAAACCGGCATGTTCGCTTCGCGCGGCGTTGATCCTTACCAGATCAGCCACCCCTTGCCGCAGGAGCGCATCGCGCAGCTTGAAACGCTCGCGAAGGACAGCCCGCATTTCGCCAAGACAGACCCAGCCTTCATCCAGATGCGTCACAATCTCGCCCGCGCCAAACTGTTCGGTTTCATCGACAGGCTTGATGGTATCGGCAGGCGCTATCCCGCACATGATGTCTCCGTACCGGCCCGCTATGCACGCGCCATCGCGGCGCATCGCTCAGGGCGGTTGCAGGAAGCGTTAACGGGGATTGATGGGCTGCTCCGCGAACAGCCGGGCAATGCCTATTTCCTTGAATTGCGCGGGCAGACCCTTCTGGAAAGTGGCCAGGCACGGGCTGCGATCGAGCCCCTGCGCCGGGCTGTGAAGGCTGCCCCCGCATCAGGTCTGATCCGGGCCATGCTGGGACAGGCTCTTCTGGCGACAGGGTCTGTCGACGAAGCCATCAGGGAATTGTCACAGGCCGCGCAACGCGAGAAGGAACTGGCCGATCCGCACCGGCACCTCGCGACCGCCTATGCCCGCAAGGGCAATATCGGCATGGCCGAACTCTCGCAGGCACAGGCCGCATTCCTTGAGGGCGATCTGGTGACAGCGCAGACGCAGGCCGTTCGCGCACGGCAGAAACTGCCATCCGGCACGCCGGGAGCCTTGCGCGCTGATGACATCGTGAATTTCAGGCCCCCGCAGTCGTGATAGAAGTTTAATAAATTCGATTCGTTGAAGGATGCTTCCATGTTCCGCAAAACAGTCTTTGGTCTGATGACCGGAGCGGCGATTGCCGCCTTCACAGCGACAACGCCTGCAGCCGCGCAACAGGGACTCTCGCCTGAGCAGCGCACCGCCATTGAGGCACTGGTCAAGGACGTGCTGCTGAAGAACCCCGAGATCATCCAGGAGGCACTGGTTGAACTTGAGCGTCGCCAGCAACAAGCCCAGGTCGATTCTCAAAAGCAGATCCTGGTCACGGAACGGGCAGCAATCTTCGACGCGCCGAAAAGTGCCATCGCGGGCAATGCACAGGGCGATGTCACGCTGGTCGAATTTTTCGATTACAATTGCGGCTTCTGCAAGCGCTCGCTGACCGATCTGCAGGAACTGATCAAGCAGGATCCGAAACTGAAGGTCGTCCTCAAGGATTTCCCGGTCCTCGGGGCTGATTCCGTCGAGGCCAGCCGCGTCGCCATCGCCGTCAAGAACCAGCTCAAGGGCGACAAGTATTTCGCTTTCCATGTCGCCCTGATGAGCACGCGCGGGCGCATCAACGGCGCCAAGGCGCTTGAGGTCGCCAAAGAATTCGGCGTCAATCTCGACACCGCAAAACGTGACATGGAAAGCGCCGAGACGCGCAGCGCGATCGAGGACACGGTGGTCCTTGGTGATCGTCTTGGCCTCACGGGCACGCCTGCGTTCATCATTGCCGATGAGATCGTCTTCGGTGCTGTTGGTGTGGAGCAGATCAAATCGCGCATTGATGCGGTCCGCAAATGCGGCAAGACCAATTGCGGCTAACCCAATGACGGCTGATCAACAGCCGTTCCGCTCCACACTCTTTCCCTCGGGCACGCTAGCGGCTAAGACGTCGCATGATGATCTGGTGATCGCTTGCACGTTGAGGCATCGCATGCGCTCGCCATGACCGGGTAACAGCGCCACGTCCATGGTCCGCGCGCCTGACAAACAGTCTGGAAAGAATTTTGATATGGCCACCAAAAGCCCGATTGATCCCGATCTTGTCCGCGATCTTGCCCAGCTCATCAATGAAACCGATCTGACCGAAATCGAAGTGCAGAAGGGCGACCTCCGCATTCGCGTGGCGCGAACCATCACCGCTGCCTTCCAGGTGCCGATGCAGCATGCACCCCCGCCGCAACAGCCCGCAGCAGCGGCTGCCCCTGTTGCCGCCTCAGTGCCCGTGAATGGCAAGGCTGCTGCGGCCCAGCATCCGGGCGTCGTCAAATCACCCATGGTCGGGACCGGCTATCGCCGCCCTTCTCCGGATGCCAAGGCTTTCGTCGAAATCGGCAGCGTGGTGAAAGAAGGCGAGAAAATCCTGCTGGTCGAAGCCATGAAGACTTTCAACGAGATCGTTGCGCCACGCGCCGGAACCGTGACGGCCATTTTTGTCGAAGATGGGCAACCTGTTGAATATGGCGAGCCGCTTGTCGTGATTGAATAGAACAGGTGGCTTGATATGTTCGACAAGATCCTGATTGCCAATCGCGGCGAAATTGCCCTTCGTGTGCTGCGTGCGGCAAAGGAACTGGGCATCGCGACTGTTGCCGTGCATTCCACCGCCGATGCCGATGCCATGCATGTGCGGCTGGCTGACGAAAGTGTCTGCATCGGACCACCTGTCGCGCGTGAATCCTATCTCAACATGCCGGCCTTGATCGCCGCCTGCGAAATCACCGGAGCGGATGCTGTCCATCCTGGCTATGGTTTCTTGTCCGAGAACGCCCGCTTCGCCGACATGCTCTCGGCTCACAACATCACCTTCATCGGCCCGAAGGCGGAGCATATCCGCATCATGGGTGACAAGATCGAGGCCAAGCGTACAGCCAAACGGCTCGGCATTCCGTGTGTTCCCGGCTCTGAAGGCGGCGTGACCGAGGACGGGGAAGCCCTGCGCATCGCCAGGGACATCGGATTCCCGGTCATCATCAAGGCTGCGGCCGGTGGTGGCGGAAGAGGCATGAAGGTGGCACGCACCGAAGATGACCTCGTTGTGGCGCTGCAGACCGCCCGGACAGAGGCCAAGGCAGCCTTCGGTGATGATGCGGTCTATATCGAGAAATATCTGGAGAAGCCGCGCCACATCGAAATTCAGGTTCTGGGCGACGGCAAGGGCAATGCCATCCATCTTGGCGAGCGTGACTGCTCGTTGCAGCGCCGCCACCAGAAGGTCTGGGAAGAAGGCCCCTCGCCTGCCCTCAATCCCTCCATGCGGACCGAGATTGGCGAAACCTGCGCTCAGGCAATGCGCGATCTGGCCTATCTTGGTGCCGGAACCATCGAGTTTCTCTATGAGGAGGGGAAATTCTACTTCATCGAGATGAACACCCGCATCCAGGTCGAGCATCCCGTCACGGAGATGATCACTGGCATTGATCTGGTCAACGAGCAGATCAGGCTGGCGGCTGGCGCGGAGCTGTCGATCAAGCAGAGCGACATCGTGCTGGAAGGACATGCCATCGAGTGCCGCGTCAATGCCGAGCATCCGGCGACGTTTCGCCCGTCGCCCGGCAAAATCCTGTCGTTCCACACGCCAGGCGGGCTTGGTGTCCGGGTCGATTCAGCGGCCTACCAAGGCTATACGATCCCGCCGCATTATGATTCTCTCGTCGGCAAGCTGATTGTGCATGGCCGCACGCGCAACGAGTGCCTGATGCGCCTGCGCCGCTCACTCGACGAGTTCGTGGTCGACGGCGTCGACACCACCTTGCCGTTGTTCCGCACACTGGTGCGCAACCAGGACATCCAGAATGGGCAATACGACATTCACTGGCTGGAGAAGTTCCTGGCCGCGGGTGGGATGGAGTGACGACACCGTCATTGCGAGCGCAGCGAGGCAATCCAGCCTTTTGCGCCGCGAATCTGGATTGCTTCGCTGCGCTCGCAATGACGGCCCTTCAGTCAGAAACGCAGACAGGACCGCTGTCCATCACGATACCCATACCATCGAACGCGGGCCTTACACTTTCTGGCAGGCTGGCCGCCAACGCACCATAGTCCAGATCGGTGTGAAGGTTCGTGAGCACAGCACGTCGCGGCCGCATCCGGGCAATCCAGTCCAGTGCTTCCGACAAGGAAAAATGCGTCGGATGCGGGCGGTGGCGCAAGGCATCCAGGATCCACAGGTTCAGCCCTTCCAGATGCGGCACGACATCATCCGGAATCGCACTCACATCGGGCATGTAGACAGCACCGTTGATCTTCAGCGCCAACGCGTTGATCTCGCCATGCACCACTTCAAGAGGCAGGATCTCGACCGCGCCACCAGCACCGTTGACATGGAATACGCGGCCTGCATGGATCAGGTGCGGGATGAGGATCGGCGGATAGCCGCTTCCCGGCAACATCTCGAAGACATACCGGAACTTCTGCCGCAAGCGCTCGGTGGTCGCCTCGTCCATGTAGAGATCGATCGTGCGCCGCATGTGCAGCACCAGCGGTCGCAAGTCGTCGATGCCATGGGTGTGATCCGCATGGTCATGTGTGATCACAACCCCGTCCAGATGAGTGATGCCGGCGTCGATCAGTTGCTCGCGCAGATCAGGGCCGGTATCCAC
>JANMHN010000151.1:0-2205 GCA_031375185.1 Allobosea sp.
GTGTCGCACTTCAAACACGTGCCGTTCCGCACCAGCGTGAAGTTGCCGCATTCGCCGCATGAATCGCCGACGTAGCCTTTCATCAGGGCTTCGGCGCGCTTGTCGGCGGCGGTGCGCTGGGGTTGGGCCAAAGATGACGCAGCGGGAGACGCGAAGCCCATCTTGGCAAGTTCAGCTTCGGTGAGCGTCACGTCCATGTTGGGTTCCGGCTTCAGGGCGGTGGCGCCGAGAGTCATCCGCACGCTGGCCAGGCCATAAGCGCCGGACGGGGCTGCGCCAATCGCCGTGATGGTGGCTGGCGCGCTGGCGCCGCCCGAGATCAGCATCAGCTTGTCGGTCTTGGAGCGCAGCAGGCCCTTGGAGACGGCCTGCTGGGCCGCATTCTGCGGCATGCCGCCAAGTTCGGACTGCGCCTCGCCCTTGCCGAGCACGGTGTTGCCGATTTCGGAGGGGTCGACATGGGCCAGATCGAAGCGCTGAAGATACGAGATCGCCAGTTCGCGGAACACGTAGTCGAGGATCGAAGTGGCGTTCTTGATCGCCTCGTTGCCCTGCACGAAACCGGCCGGCTCGAAGCGGGTGAAGGTGAAGGCCTCGACATACTCTTCCAGCGGCACGCCATATTGCAGGCCAAGCGAGACCGAAATGGCAAAATTGTTCATCAGCGAGCGGAAGGCAGCGCCTTCCTTGTGCATGTCGATGAAGATCTCGCCGATGCGGCCGTCATGGTATTCGCCGGTGCGCAGGTAGACCTTGTGGCCGCCGACAACGGCCTTCTGGGTGTAGCCCTTGCGGCGGTCCGGCAGGCGCTCGCGCTCGCGGTTGCGCTCGACGCGCTCGATGATGCGCTCGACGATCCGTTCGGAGAGCGCGGCAGCCTTGGCGGCGGCCGGCATCGCCATCAGCGCTTCGATGGTGTCGTCAGCATCCTCGTCCTCATCGGCGATCAGCGCCGAGTTCAGCGGCTGGGAGAGCTTGGAGCCATCGCGGTAGAGCGCGTTGGCCTTCAGTGCCAGACGCCAGGACAGCATGTAGGCGTTCTTGCAGTCCTCGACGGTGGCCTCGTTCGGCATGTTGATGGTCTTGGAAATCGCACCCGAAATGAAGGGCTGCGCCGCCGCCATCATGCGGATGTGGCTATCCACCGACAGATAGCGCTTGCCGAGGCGGCCGCACGGCGTGGCGCAATCGAACACATTGTAATGTTCAAGCTTGAGGAAGGGTGCGCCTTCCAGCGTCATCGCCCCGCAGACATGCACGTTGGCGGCGTCGATGTCGGCTTTTGAGAAGCCGAGGAAGGCGAGCAGGTCAAACGATGGTTCGTTCAGCTTGTCAGCCGGGACTTTCAGCGTCTGGGTGAGGAAATCCTCACCAAGTGACCACTTGTTGAACACGAACTTGATGTCGAACGCGCCCTTCATGCCCTGTTCGGCAGCCGCGATCTTGTCCGCCGGAAAACCCTTGGCGGCCAGCGTGGTGTGGTTGATGGCAGGGGCCTGCGCGATAGAGCCATGGCCGACGGCGTAGACCTCCATTTCGGCGATCTGGGCTTCGGAGTAGCCGAGCGAGCGCAGCGCGTCCGGCACGGCGCGGTTGATGATCTTGAAGTAGCCGCCGCCGGCCAGCTTCTTGAACTTCACCAGCGCGAAGTCAGGCTCGATGCCGGTGGTGTCGCAATCCATCACGAGGCCGATCGTGCCAGTCGGCGCGATGACGGTGGCCTGCGCATTGCGATAGCCGTGCCTCTCGCCAAGCTCCAGCGCGCGGTCCCAGGCAAGTTTCGCGCGCTCGACAAGCACAGGTTCGGGGCAGGAGGCGTGGTCCATCGGCACGGGCGATACGGCCAGGCCCTCATAGCCCTTGGCCTCGCCATAGGCGGCGCGACGGTGGTTGCGCATCACGCGCAACATGTGCTGCGTGTTGGTCTTGCCATCCGCGGAGGTCTTGACCGCGCCAGGGAATGGCCCAAGCTCGCTCGCCATCTCGGCGGATGTGGCATAGGCCACGCCGGTCATGATCGCGGTCAAGGCACCGGCAAGAGCCCTGCCCTCATCTGAATCATAACCCAGACCCATGGTCATCAAGAGGCCGCCGATATTGGCGTAGCCCAGGCCCAGCGTGCGGTATTCGTAGGAGAGTTCGGCAATCGGCTTGGATGGAAACTGCGCCATCATCACCGAGATTTCGAGAACCATGGTCCACAGG
>JANMHN010000183.1:0-4715 GCA_031375185.1 Allobosea sp.
CGCTGCCCGCCGGACAACTCGTGCGGATAGCGCTTCGCGAACGCCTCGCCGAGCCCCACCTCGTCCAGAACCTCGGCAAGACGCGCGGCCTTGGCAGGGCTTGTCATGCCGGGCACGAGCCGCAAGGGTTCCGCCACGAGATCGCCGACGGTCATGCGCGGGTCGAGCGACGAATAGGGGTCCTGAAACACCATCTGGCAGTTGAGCCGATACGTCTGGAAGGCGGCCCCGTTGCGGTCGATGGGCCTGCCGCCGAACAGGATCGCGCCGCTGCCTGGCCGCACCAGCCCGGCAATCGTCTGTCCGAGCGTGGTCTTGCCCGAGCCGGAGCCGCCGACGACGGCCACCACCTCGCCCGGCTGCACCTCGAGGCTGATGCCGTGCAACGCGCGCTTGGGTGCGGATTTTCGGAAAAAGCGCTGCCTGCCCGGATAATCGACGACGAGGTCGCGCACCGAGACGATCGGCACCTCAGCGTCCGGCAGGCTCCGGGCCGGGCCACGCTGCGGCATGGCGGCCAGCAGTTTGCGCGTGTACGGATGCTGCGGCCTCGCCAGAATGTCCGCGGTCAAGCCCTGTTCGACAACATCGCCCTGGCACATCACGATGATGCGGGTGGAGTAGCGCGCGACCATTCCCAGATCATGCGAGATCATCATCACGGCCGTCTGGTTGGCGGTGGTGAGGCCCACCATCAGGTCGAGCACGTCGCGCTGCAGCACCGCGTCGAGCGCCGTGGTCGGCTCGTCGGCGATCAACAGTTTCGGCTTCAGCAGCATCACCGAGGCAAGCATGATGCGCTGGCGCATGCCGCCCGAAAACTGGTGGGGATAGGCTTCAAGCACGGTTTCGGGGTTGCTCAGACCCACGCGCTCCAGCATGTCGAGGATCAGGGCGCGGCGGGCAGCGGCGTCCAGATCGCGGTGCAGCGCAAGGCCTTCCTCCAGCTGGCGGCCAATGAGCATCGAGGGATTGAGCGACGTCATCGGTTCCTGGAACACCATGCCCACATGCGCGCCGCGCACATCGCGCAGGCGCTTCGGTGCCATGGTGGTGATCTCCTCGCCGCCAAACAGGATCGAACCTGACCGGAGCCTGATGGCAGGCGGAACGAAGCCCATCACGGCACGCGCGGCGAGCGTCTTGCCCGAACCCGATTCCCCCACGATGCCGACGATCTCGCCCGCACAGATCGAAAAGCCGACATCGTTGACCACGGCCTTGCCGGTGGACTTGATGGCCAGCGTGAGATGGCTCACCTGAAGCAGCGGTTGCGGCAGCGATCCCGGCCCGCTCATCGCACGCCCCTCATGCGCGGATCGAGCCTGTCCCGCACCGCGTCGCCGAGCAGGTTGATGCCCAGCAACGTCAGCGAAATGCACAGGCCCGGAAAGATCCCGAGCCAGACGGCCTGGTCGACATAAGGGCGCGACGCCGCCAGCATGTTGCCCCAGGTCGGCGCCGGCGGCGGCACGCCCAGCCCAAGGAAGGACAGCGCACTTTCCGCCAGCAGCACGTAGCCGAACATCGAGGTCGCCAGAACCGTGATCGGCGCGATGCAATTCGGCAGGACATGCCGAAGCAAGGTGAAGGTTTCGGAATTGCCCATCACGCGTGAGGCGGCGATGAACTCCCGCTCGCGCAGCGACAGCACGGTTCCGCGCACGATGCGCGCCACCGAAGGCGTGTAGGCGATGCCGAGCGCCAGGATGATGCCGTATTTGTTGGCGCCGACCACCGCGAGCAGGCCCAGCGCCAGCAGGATGCCCGGAAAAGCCAGCAGCGCATCGTTGACCGCCATGATGATGCGGTCCGGCCAGCCCCTGAGATAGCCTGACACCAGCCCGATGGCGGTGCCGATCACGACCGCGAAGCTCACCGTGAGCAGGCTGATCCAGACCGATGTGGCCGCTCCGGCCATCAGCCGCGACAGCACATCGCGTCCGAATTCGTCCGTGCCGAGCCAGTGGACGGCACCGGGGGGTGCCAGCTTGGCGCGGAAGGACAGGCGCAGCGGATCATGCGGGGTCCAGAGCGCGCCAAGGCCCGCAGCCAGGCCCAGGAGGCCGATCAGCGCCCCGCCGATCAGCGCGTTGAGCGGAGGGAGCCTCATTCTCATTGTGCGGTGACCCTCGGGTCGAAGATGGGGTAGCACAGGTCGATCACGAGGTTGACCAGGACATAGGTGAAGGCCACGAACAGCATGCAGCCCTGGATGACGGGATAATCGCGCGCGAAGATCGCATCGACCAAGAGCCGTCCGAGGCCCGGAATGGTGAACACCGTCTCGACGACGGCGATGCCGCCAAGAAGGTTGCCGAGCACGAGCCCGATCAGCGTCCAGGTCGGGCCGAACGCATTCTTGAAGGTGTGGTCCAGCAGCACGCGCAGTTCCGGCAGCCCCTTCGCCCGTGCATGCGTGATGTAGTCGAGCCTGAGCACCTCCAGCGTGGAGGCGCGGGCCATGCGCATCAAGACGCCGATCTCGTGCAGGAACAGCGTCAGGATCGGCATGATCAGGTAAAGCGTGCCGCGCCAGGGGTCTTCCGCGATGGCCACATAGCCGACGACGGGCAGCCAGCCGAGCTTGAGCCCGAAGAACAGCAAGAGCAGCAGGCCGAGCCAGAAGGTCGGAATCGAGAGCAGCAGCGTCGCGACCGCGACCAGCGCCAGATCGAGCGCGGAATCCTGTTTCCATGCCGCGATGATGCCGGCGGGGACGGCGACCAGACTGGCGCACAGCACGGCGACGAGCACGATCTGGGCGCTGATCCAGAAACGCTGCAGGATCAGCGGCAGGACCGGCTGCTGGGTCGAGATCGATTGGCCAAGATCGCCGGCCATGAGGTTGCCGAACCAGATGCCGAACTGCGCCGGCAGCCCGCGGTCCAGGCCAAGCCGCTCGCGCAGATCCGCCAGGCTGGCGGGCGTCGCGAGGTCGCCCAGCATCAACGTGGCCGGATCGCCCGGAATGAGGCGTATCATCACGAACACCGACACGGCGACGATGGCGAGTGTCGGGATCGCCATGAGGATCCGGGAGGCGGCGAAACGGAGCATTGAACGGCCAGGCCAATCGGTGAAAGCGGATGCGGCAGCGATGCCGCCGCGTGGATGAGGAAGGGCGAGGTTTATCACGTCTCCTCATCCTGAGCCCGCCCGAAGAAGGAGTGTCCCGTCGTTCCGTGGAGCTGGAGCTCCTCCTTCGACGGGCTCAGGTTGAGGATATGGGGAGCGAGGGCAGGGGCGGGGCCAAAGGGCGGGTCCAGGTCAGCGCGCCTGCTCCGAACGGCACGCTCGATGCGCCCGACGTTGCGCCCGAAGCACGGCGTCCTCCCCAGACCTATGGCTTGACGCTGACCTCCCAGGCCCTGGCCCGCGATTCCCACGGCACGAACCCCGTAACGCGCGCGCTCGTCGCCCAGGCTTCCACCCGGTTGAACAGCATCAGCAGCGGGGTCCCGTCGATCATGCGCTTGTGCAGCTCGTCGAAGATCTTCTGCCGTTCCGCCTCGTTCTCGATGCGCGATGCCTGCGTCAGCAGGTCGATGGCGGTGGGGTCATCCCAGACCTTGCGAGGCTGCTCCGATTTCGCCCCGGTGAAGTGCTCGAAGCTGAGCGCCGGGTCGAGGCGGGCGGAATAGGAATGGACCATCATCTGGTAATTGCCCTTCAGGAAGCGGTCCATGTGCGTGGCCCACTCCACCACATCGATGTCGGTGTTGATGCCGACATTCTGGAACATGGCCTGCAGGACAACCGCGATGTTGAAGCTCGGCGACGACTTGCGGTTGTTGGTGGTGATCTTGAGGCGTTCGCCCTTGTAGCCCGCCTCGGCCAGCAACTTTCTGGCGAGGGCCGGATCGAACCTGTGCGTCAGCTTCTGCGCCGCGCTGTAGTAGGCGGAACCGGCATGGATCGTCGAGGCATTCGGTTTTGCTTCGATGGCGGAGACGGTAGAGACAAGCTGGTCAAGATCGATCGCGGCGGCCAGCGCCCTGCGCATAGTGGGCTTGCTGAAGACCGGGTCCCTGGTCTGGAAGAGCAGCGCATTGCGCCCGGCGGTTGTGGCCGTCTGCAGCGTCACGCGGCGCTCGGTCTTCAGTTGATCCACGTCCGTGCCCAGGACTTCGGCCACGTCGATCTGCCCTGTCACGAGGCCCGCCTTGACCGATGAGGGATCGGGCACCACGAGGAACTTGGCCTCCTGCACCAGCGGGCGCTTGCCGCCGGCATAGCCGTCCAGCCCGCCCGGCAGTGATCTGTAGCCGTCGAACCGGGTCAGCAGCACATATTGCCCGCGCCGCCATTCGCCGAACTTGAAAGGCCCGGTGCCGACGGGAGCCTTCCACGACCCGTCGGCGTTCAGCGAATCCTTGTGGATGACCGCAGCGCTGCCGCAATCGGTGCGCGCCAGCGAGAACAGGAAGAGCGCACTGGGCTCGTTGATGCGCATGCGCACGGTGGTCGGCGACAGCGCCTCGACCGCTTCGACCTTCAGGCCGTTGCGGCCGTCGAAATCGGCACGGCAGCGCCAGTCGGTCTTCGGGTCCATGTAACGCTGCCAGCTCCACACCACGTCCTCGGCGGTCACGGGCGCGCCGTTGTGGAAGGTCAGGCCGCTGCGCAGCTCGAACGTGTAGGTCAGGCTGTCGGCGGACTTGTCGATCTTCTGCGCCAGCATCGGCGTGACGGTTCCGCCCTCGCGGTAGGCG
>JANMHN010000190.1:0-7411 GCA_031375185.1 Allobosea sp.
CCCGATGGACTTGAGTTCCTCCGCCAGCAGCAGGGTAGCCACATTGACGAACTGGATGTCGGTCGGGTGCAGGATGATGATCGTCTCGCCCTTGTAGCCGGCCTCCTCGAACAGGCGCTTGGCGCGGGCCTTGTCCTTGCCAAAGGTCGGCTGCACGCCGGCCGTGTTCTCCAGCGGCGCACCGCAGACGAAGAAGGCGCCGCAGGTCTTGAACAGGCTCGGATCACCGAACATCGTCTGCAGGAAGGCACCCTGGTCGACCAGATACAGCAACGCCTCGCGCGCCTTCACGTTGTCGAAGGGCGGATGCAGATGGTTCATCCGGATCATGCCCTGCGTGCCGAGCCTGTCGGTCACGGCAATGGACATCTTGGCCTGGCGCAGCATCGGCAGGAAATCGGTCGAGGGGTTCTCGACATAGTCGACCTCGCCATTCTGCAAGGCGAGGATGGCCGATTGCGGATCGCGGATGTTGAGCCATTCGACGCGGTCGACCTTGACGACCTTGCCGCCGCTGGTCCCATTGGCGGGTTCGGAGCGCGGCACGTATTTCGGGTTGCGCAGATACACGACCTTGCTGCCCGGCACCCACTCCTCCTTGGAGAAGATGAACGGGCCGGAGCCGATGGTGTCGGTGATCGCCTTGGAGGGGTCCGTCTCGGCAATGCGCTTTGGCATGATCGCAGGGGTGAGGCCGCTGGGCTTGGACAGCGCGAACAGCATCAGGCCATAGGGCTTGGTCAGCGTCCACGCAAAGGTCTTGGCGTCCTCCGCCTCGACCTTGGCCGTCACCGCCATGATCTGCCGCCCGTAGGCATCGCGCGCGGCCCAGCGCTTCAGCGAAGCCACGACATCCTCTGCGGTCACAGGCGCGCCATCATGGAAGGCAAGCCCGTCGCGCAGCTTGAAGCGCCAGACCAGCCCGTCATCGCTGACGGTCCAGCTTTCCGCCATCTGCGGGCGCGGCACCTGGTTGTCGTCGCGCCCAAGCAGGAAATCGTAGATCATGGTGGAGTGGCGCTGCACGATGCCCACCGTGGTGACGATGGGGTCGAGCGCCTGCAGGTCCGCGAACGGAACTACCTTCAGCACACGGTTTTCCGGCAACCTTGCCGGTGTCTGCGCCAGCGCCGGAGCTGCCGCGAGAGAACCCATGGCGCAGGCCCCCAGCGCCAGCCCTGCCATCAAAACCTTCAACATATCCAAGCTCCCGTTGTGCTGTTTCGTGGCCGAAGCCGAAATGTCTGTCAGGATGTGGTCCGGTCAATCAATGCACTATTCAAGTCTCGCGCCAAGGGGCACAGCCATGCCGCGTTTGACAGCCTCCCGTGCGCCAACTTCATGGTGCCAGCGCCGGATATTGCTGAACCCTCCGAGGTCGAGGGCAGCCCAGTCGAGCCGGTCCAGCCATGGAAACGCCGCGATGTCGGCGATCGAATAATCGGCGCACAGATAGCGCGATGTGGCGAGCCGGGCGTCGATGACGGTGCAGGCCCTGATGACGGCGCTGACGCTGTGGTCGATCGCGGCCTGTGGCTTGTCAGGTGCCAGCGCCGTCCAGTGATGGGCCTGGCCCATCATGGGTCCAAGCCCGGTCAGCACCAGCATCAGCCAGGTCAGAACCTCGGCCTTCGCCGCTGCTTCCTGCGGCAGGAAACGGCCATGCGCTTCGGCGAGATGCAGCAGGATCGCGCCGGATTCGAACAGAACCTGTCGCCCCTGAGGGCCGCTGATCACCACAATGGGGATCTTGCCATGAGGATTGAGCGCCAGCACGTCTGGCGCGAACTGCTCGCGTTTTCTGATGTTGACCGGCTTGACGACATAGGCGAGGCCAAGCTCTTCCAGCAGGATCGACACCCTGTTGGAGTTCGGCGTCGCCCAGAGCCAGACTTCGATCATGGGCGCCTCGATCATGACGGCCTGTCTTTCGGCGCAGCAAAGCCGCTCACACCATGTCCTCGTGCTGGAAATTGACGATGACTTCGGCCACGCAGGCGTTGTTGGGCAATTGCACGATGGTCGCGATGAGTTTTGCAAGGTCTTCCGGCTGGGTCAGCATTTGTGTGTCCAGCCCCGCCACGCCCGCCACCATCTCGGTATTGACATAGGCCGGGCACACCGCCGTGGCGCGCACACCCTTGTCCCAGCCCGCGCGCCTGACAGAATGCGCCAGCGCCATCACGGCATGCTTGGACATCTGGTAGCCGACATTCAGGCCCTTGACCCGCTTGCCCGACAGCGAGGACAGCATGATGAAGCGGCCCTGCCCGGAGGCTTCCAGATGCGGCAGGCAGGCGCGGGCGAGGCGGTAGGGTGCCTTCACATTGATGTCGAGCAGGTCATCGAGGTCGGAATCCTTGCCGTCGCGGATGCTGACATTGCGCAGGATGCCGGCGCTGGCCACCACCACGTCGATCCGGCCCATTTGCGCGACAGTGCCCGCGATGAGCGCATCGGCGCTGCCGGGATCTGCCGCATCATAGGGCAGGGCAACCGCGTTCGTGAGTTCTGCCGGAAGCTGGCCGGGTTGCCGCATGCCAAGGCAGATACGGTAACCAGCGGCCTGCAATTCGCGGGCAATCGCGAGGCCGATGCCACGGTTGCCGCCGGTCAGAAGCGCGATCTTGTCAGTCATGATGTGTCCATTCTCAGACAGGCGGGTGCCCGTTTGCCCGAGGCAGGGTCGAGGGCGCCCTTTTCGCCAGGCATGTCGGCAATGATTTGAGATTGTGTCGGCTTGCAAGGCCGGGCACAAGGTCAGGCCCGTTCACCAATGCGTTTTCCGGTGACGTAATCCGCACATCTGCACGGAGGCGATCCTGAACGTTGAACCTCCAAGGTTTCTCTGCATCGGCGGGGCGGTGATCGACCGCAAGCTGCGTGCTGCCGGGCCGATCCGCTCCGGCACCTCCAACCCGGTCGTGGCCTCGCTTGGATTTGGCGGTGTGGCGCGCAATGTTGCCGAGAATCTGGCGCGGCTGGGCGGTGCCGTCAGCCTGGCGTCATGCGTCGGCGATGATGTGTCTGGCCGGGCATTGCTAGCGCACCTAGCCGGTCTGGGTGTCGGCACCGATGCCGTGCAGGTGATAAAGGGCGCTTCGACCGCCGAATACACGGCCTTTCTCCAGCCGGACGGAACGCTCTTTGCCGGAGGTGCCGACATGGCCATCCTTGACCGGATCTATGGCGGCTTGGCCAGGAGCGCGCTGTCAGGCCGCGTCGGCAAGGCCTGGGTCTTTGCCGATTGCAACGCACCAACCGAGGCGCTGTGTGACGTGATCAACCTGTGCGCCCATGCTGGGTTGCCGCTTGCCATCGACGCCATTTCGGTGGCCAAGGCGCGGCGGCTGCCTCGGGATCTTGCGGGCGTGACCTGCCTTTTCCTCAACCGCGACGAAGCCGCAGCCTTGCTGGGGCCTGACGCGCATGACCCCGAAGACATGGCCATGGCCCTGGCCGGGCGCGGGGCGGGAGCAGTCGTGCTGACACTTGGCGAGAGGGGTGCCCTGGTCTGCGAGGCCGTGCACATCACCCATGTGCCTGCCGAATCCGCCAAGGTCGCGGATGTCACCGGCGCTGGCGACGCAATGATCGCCGGCACGTTGTTCGGGCTTGCCGGCGGCCTGGCCCTGCCTGATGCTGTCAAGCTGGGTGCGCACGTTGCCGCGCGCACGGTGGCGTCAGCGCTGAGTGTCGATGACCGGCTCTCGCCAGGTGTCGCGCAGCGGTTTATGGCCACTCTTGCCGGTTTGAAGGATGCGAACGCATGACACACGCGCTTTGCGATCTCACCCCTGAGGTTCAATCCGCCTTGGCCAGCGGCCAGCCTGTCGTTGCGCTTGAATCCACCATCATCACCCATGGCATGCCCTGGCCGCACAATGTGGAAACGGCCCGCAAGGTCGAGGCCGTGGTGCGCGGGCGCGGCGCTGTACCTGCCACCATCGCGGTGCTGAAGGGGCGGATCAAGATCGGGCTGACATCCGGCGAGATGGAGGGGCTGGGCCAGGCCAGAGGCGTGCTCAAGCTCTCCCGCGCTGATCTTGCCCACGCCATCAGCACGGGCCAGCCGGGTTCCACGACGGTGGCAGCCACCATGATTTGCGCTGCCCTTGTCGGCATCAGGGTCTTCGCCACCGGCGGCATCGGAGGAGTGCATCGCGGCGCTGAAACCAGTTTCGACATCTCAGCCGATCTTCCCGAACTGGCCCAGACCGCCGTGACCGTGGTGTGCGCCGGGGCGAAGGCGATCCTCGACCTGCCCAAGACTCTCGAAATGCTGGAGACGCTCGGCGTGCCGGTGATCGGTTATGGCTGCGATGACCTGCCGGCCTTCTGGAGCCGTTCGAGCGGGCTGAAAGTGCCGATCCGGCTCGATACCCCGGCGCAGGTCGCCGCCATGATGGCGACGCGCGCAGACCTTGGCCTCAAGGGCGGCATGCTCGTGACCAATCCGGTTCCGCTCGCTGACGAAATTCCGGCATCCGAGGTCTCGACGTTCGTGGAGCAGGCCCTGCGTGATGCGGCGCATGCGGGCATTTCCGCCAAGCAGGTCACGCCGTTCCTGCTGCAGCGCGTGCTGGACCTGACAGGAGGCCGCAGCCTCGCCACCAACATCGCGCTGATCTGCAGCAATGCGGAGCTTGCCGCCGACATTGCCGTGGCTGTCAGCGCAACGGGACGATGACATCCTGTTGCCGCGTGGTCCTGCCGGGGAACAGTTCTGTGGGAACCACCATGCGGCGCTCGACCTTGGCTCCGTGGATGCGGGCCAGAAGCAGGCGTGCGCCCATCGAGCCCATCAGAAGGCGCGGCGTCACCACCGTCGTCAGCGGCTTGGGCAACACCGCGTTGATGCCAAGTCCGTTGAACCCGACAATGCCCATGGCGTCCGGAACGGCAATGCCCAGCTTCTCGCAGGTCGACAGGCCACCAAAGGCCATGTGGTCGTTGAGATAACAGATGCAGTCGGGGCGCTTGTCAGCAGTGGCCAGCAGGGCGATGGTTTCATTCATCCCGGCCTCGAAGGAGGCATGCTTCTCGCTGCGCCGGACCATGACCTGCAAACCGCCGTCCGCAAAGGCGCGCTGCAGCCCTGCCAGGCGTTTTTCCGCGCGCGGATCGCGCCCGGCTTCGACGCCGACGAAGGCCGGCCGTCGATAGCCCAGGCCAAGGAGATGCGCGCCGATCATGGCACCTGCAGTTTCGTGGTTCACGCCGACGCAGATGTCGATCGGATCGTCCTGCTGGTCCCAGATTTCGAGTGTGGGGATCATCGCGCCGCGCAACTGCCCACGAACGCGCTGCGAATGGTCCACGCCGCTGAGGATGACGCCAGCAGGGCGCCAGTCGATCATCCGCTCGACCCAGGCCTCCTCGCGCTGGCCGTCATAGTCTGAATTGTCGATTACCAGATCAAAACCGGCCATGTCGAAGGTGCGGCGCATGCCGTCCAGGATGTCGGCGAAGACCTCGTTGAACAGTGTCGGCAGCGAAATCCCGATCAGGGTCGAATGCGACGCGGCCAGCGACACGGCATTGCGGTTCGGCCTGTAGCCCAGCCGCTTGGCGGCCCGCAGGATCTCAGCGCGTTTGGTCGCCGACACGCCCTCCACCCCCCGCATGGCACGAGACACGGTCATGATGCTGACGCCGGTGAGTTCGGCCACGTCCTGAATGCGCGGCGTGGAATTCAGCGGCATGACGCGATCACCATGCACTGCCTAACGCCAATGCGCGAAGCGATCCGTTTGGTGTCATCCCCGGCGGCCTTCAGGCCGGGAAGGGGATCCACTGTCTCAAGGCATGGATCCCCTTCCCGCGCCGATGGCGCGCCGGGGATGACACCAGAAGATTGGGGCCCTGTCATTGAACGACGATCCAGATTTTCTCGAGCGGGCAGATACAGGAACGAATGCGACGAAACGCCAACGTTAGCGCTAACGTTGATTTCCATAGCAACCGACTACCAAGCTGGCCAGCATCCCGCATACAGTCACGGCAACAAATCAAGAAGACTGCCAAGAATTGCTCCGGGAGGAGTTTGTGCCGGAAATTGTGTTCGACAAGGTCGAAAAGAGGTTCGGGCACGTGCAGGTGCTGCCGCCTCTTGACCTGAAGCTGGCTGATGGCGAGTTCACCGTGCTGGTCGGCCCCTCCGGCTGCGGCAAGTCCACCACCTTGCGCATTCTCGCCGGCCTCGAAACGCTGACGGCTGGCGAAATCTATTTCGACGGTAAGCCGATCAGCCGCCTTGACCCCAAGGACCGGGACATCGCGATGGTGTTTCAGGACTATGCGCTGTATCCGCACATGAACATCGCAAAGAACATGTCCTTCGCGCTGAGGCTGAAACGCGTGCCGCGCGCCGAGATCGACGCCAAGGTCAAGGCCGTGGCCGGGATGCTCAACATCGGCCACCTGCTTGACCGCAAGCCCGGCGAACTCTCCGGCGGCCAGCGTCAGCGCGTCGCCATGGGCCGTGCGCTCACCCGGGACGCCGGCACCTTCCTGTTCGATGAACCTTTGTCCAATCTCGATGCCAAGCTGCGCGGCAAGCTCAGAACCGAACTGGCCGAGATGCGCACCCGCATCGACAAGAACATGGTCTATGTCACCCATGACCAGGTCGAGGCGATGACCCTTGGCGACCGCATCGTGGTGATGTCGGAAGGGCTGATTCAGCAACAGGGCACGCCCAAGGAGCTGTTCGAGCGCCCGGTGAACCAGTTTGTCGCCGGGTTCATCGGCAGCCCCACCATGAATTTCATGGATGGCGAACTGGTGGAGGAGGGGGCCGGGCTCTGGGTGCGCGGCGATGGCTACCTGCTGCCGCTTGGCCCTGAAGCCACACGTCGCATGCAGGCGGCACCATCAAAGGCCGTCGTCGTCGGCATCAGGCCATCGGCCTTCTCGCTCGATCCGGCGCGCGGCGTGCCGATCGTGCTGAAGGTGATCGTCGCCGAATATCTCGGCACGAACTCGGTTCTGGCCACGCGCTGCGGCCAGAGCGACATGCTGGTGGAGGTGGCGAGCTCGGGCCTGCCGAAATCCGGCGAGATGGTCACGTTCGGCATCAACCAGACCGACATCATGGTTTTCGACAAGGCAAGTGGCCAGACACTTTGACAAGAAGACGCTGACATCAAGAAACGAGGGAGAGAGACATGAAGAAACTGAAGACAATGGCCTTTGCGGCAGGTTTTGCGGTGATGGCCGCATCAGCCACGCTGACGACGGCAAGTGCCAACCCCTATGAGCCGCACCGCGGCAAGACGCTGGTGGTCAACTTCCCGGCCCATCCGCACTACACCGCCGTGATGAAGGTTCTGCCGGAGTTCACGAAGGAAACCGGCATCAAGGTCGAGGTCGACCAGCTTGAGTTTCTCAAGATGCGCGAGAAGCAGAC
>JANMHN010000245.1:0-26664 GCA_031375185.1 Allobosea sp.
CGGACGACAGCTTGCCATGCACGTTGCCGCAAGCAACCCCGTGGCTCTCGAGCTTGCCGCAGTCGATCCCGAGGTTCTGGCACGCGAAAAGGCCATCCTGGCCGACAAGAATGCCGGAAAGCCGGCGCATGTGCTCGAAAAAATCATCGAGTCGGGGCTCAAGTCCTATGCAAAGGAGTATTGCCTGCTCGAGCAGCTCTATATCCACGACGGTTCCAAGTCGGTGGCTCAAGCCTTGAAGGACGCGGAAGGCAAGGTCGGCGGCCCGATCAAGCTCACCGCTTTCGCCAGATTTGCAGTCGGCGAGGGAATCGAGAAAGAAGAAAGTGACTTTGCGGCAGAAGTCGCGGCGGCGGCCAGCGGAAACGCCTGATCGCACGAGACATCCAGGCGGCGCCAAAAGCGCCGCTTTTTCATGCCGGCCTGCAGGAGACCCACATGGCAAAATTCAAGCGTGTGCTGATCAAGCTCTCGGGCGAGGCATTGGCCGCTCCTGATGGTTACTGGCTCTATCCGCAGGTGCTGAACACGCTGGCTGCAGACATCGCCGATGCGTCCAAGGCCGGCATCGAGATCGCGGTCGTGATCGGCGGCGGCAACATCATCAGAGGCGCGCGCGTCAGCGCTGCGGGCTGGATTGACCGGGCCACGGCGGATTCGATGGGCATGCTGGCCACCGCAATGAACTCGATCGCGCTGGAGAACGCCGTCAACGCTTCCGGTGTCACCGCGCGAACCATGTCTGCGGTGTCGATGCCGACGATCTGCGAAACCTATGCCCGCCAACCCGCGCTGCACCACATGGAGCGCGGCCATGTCGTCATTCTGGCTGGTGGCACCGGAAATCCATTCTTCACCACCGACACGGCTGCCGTGTTGCGCGCCGCAGAGCTGAAATGCGAGGCTGTGTTCAAGGCCACGCAGGTTGACGGCGTCTATTCTGCCGACCCCAAGAAAGACCCGACTGCGACCCGCTACGACAGGCTGACCCATGCCGAGGCGATTTCGCGCGAGCTGGGCGTGATGGACACGGCCGCCTTCGCCCTGGCGCGCGACGCCGAATTGACGATCGGCGTGTTTTCGATTGCGCAGCCGGGCGCCATCTCTGCCGTGCTGCGCGGCGAGGGCAGGGCAACATACGTCGTGCCATAAGGCCATCAAGACAATGTCTCTGGACCCTTGACCAGGCAAACAACGATCCGCATGGTCGCATCCGCCCAAACCAGACAATGACAAGGCTCAAGCCATGGCTCAGACTTTTGACCTCAATGACGTGAAGCGCCGCATGCAGGGCGCAATAGCCTCCCTCAAGCAGGATCTGAATTCACTGCGCACAGGCAGGGCCTCGCCAAGCGTGCTCGACCCGATCATGGTCGATGCCTATGGCTCCAAAATGCCCTTGTCGCAGGTGGCCACGGTCAGCGTGCCGGAAGCGCGGCTGCTGAGTGTCCAGGTCTGGGATCGGGGCATGGCTGCGGCTGTCGACAAGGCGATCCGTGATTCAGATCTCGGCCTCAACCCGCAGATGGAGGGGCAGACCATCCGCATCCGTATTCCCGAGCTCAACGAGCAGCGCCGCAAGGAATTGGTCAAGGTCGCGCACAAATATGCGGAAGAGGCCCGCATCGCTGTCAGGCATGTTCGCCGCGACGGCCTTGAAATCCTGAAGAAGCTGGAAAAGGACGGCAACATGTCCGAAGATGATGCCAGCCGTCAGTCTGACCTGGTGCAGAAGGCAACTGACCAGCATGTCGGCGAGGTGGATACAGCGCTTGCCACAAAGGAAAAGGAAATCATGCAGGTTTAGGTTCCAGAGCGTAATTCTGTTGTGCCTTTGGCGAATCGGTCCATCCTGCAAGAGATGGCAGGTTTGCTGCGGTCTGGCATCCATCTTGCCGTTTCTCTCTCAAAGGCCCAGTTTTTCGGACCATGAGCCCATCTTCTGAACCCATGAGACAGCCAGCGCTCCAGGTGTCCGGAACCGCTCCGGGACCAAGGCATGTGGCCATCATCATGGATGGCAACGGTCGCTGGGCACAGACGCGCGGACTGCCGCGCACCGAAGGGCATCGCAAGGGAGTGGAAGCGCTGCGGCGCACGGTCCGTGCCGCCAGTGATCTTGGCATTTCCCATCTCACGATCTTCAGCTTCTCGACCGAGAACTGGCGCAGGCCGGCCATCGAGGTCAGCTTCCTGATCGCCCTGTTCAAGCGGTTCGTGCGCAACGATCTTGCCGACCTGCATGCCTCGAATGTGCGCGTCAGGATGATCGGCGACCGCGCTTCGACCCCTCCGGACATTCTCGAACTTATTGACCAGGCGGAAGCCCTAACGGCATCGAACACTGCGCTGACGCTGATCATCGCATTCAACTATGGTGCCCGTGACGAGATCGCGAGGGCGGTGAACCGGACGCTTGCTGCCCGCGAGGCGTCCGGACAGACAGGCCCTGTCAGTCAGGATGACATTTCAAGGCATCTGGACACGGGCGATCTGCCGGACCCTGACCTTGTGATCCGCACATCGGGGGAAGTGCGTCTGTCGAACTTTCTGATGTGGCAATCGGCCTATGCGGAGCTGGTGTTCACGCCCGTGCTGTGGCCCGATTTTGACCAGGCCGCGCTGGAAGCGGCCATCAATGAATACCAGCTTCGTGACAGGCGATATGGCGGGTTGGCGCAGAAGGTCAGCTGAGACGAGACATGTGGCACATTCCGCGCCAGTATCCGTCCAGTCATGAAGCCGTTCTCCCGTTCCTGGTGGCCTGCTCACGATCACGATCCTTGGACGTATGTCTCCCACACGAAACCGGTTGGCGATTTTGTGCGGGAGACTCGTTTACGCAAGGCTCTATCGTCTGAACTCTGACCTGGAATGTCGTGATGTCCACACCGCTTCCTTCAGGAGCGCCGCGCAGCGAGCTGAGCCTCAGGGTCATGTCCGCCTTGCTGATGGTCGGAGTTGCCTTGCTGACATTGTGGTGGGGCGGCTGGCCGTTCGCGTTGCTGTGGATTGCCGCAGGCAGTGTCGCAGGTTGGGAGTGGTCGCGCATCACGCTGCCGGCCCGCGCAGCCAGCAACCATCTGCTGTTCGGGCTGTGCATCGGCACCGGCGGAATGCTGATGGCGGCAGGCTGGGCATGGCTGGCATTGGTCTGGGTGGGCGGCAGTCTGACAAGCTGCGCGCTGATCGCGCCTGAAGACCGCATGGAACAGGCCTTTGGTGTGCTTTATGCCTCGGCCATAGCCATCGCGCCCATCATCGTGCGGGCTGAACCTGGCCTGGGCATCACGTTGATCGCGTGGTGTTTTGCCGTGGTCTGGTCAACGGATGTGGCGGCCTATTTCACGGGTCGCGCGCTGGGCGGCCCCAAGCTCTGGCCCGCTGTCAGCCCCAGGAAAACCTGGTCGGGTGCCCTTGGCGGCGCGGCGGCAGGCATTGCTGCCGGGTTGCTGGTGTCGATGATCGCACGCGGCGCCGGTGTTGTCTGGCCGCTTGGCATGGTGGCCACAATCATCGCCGCACTGATCTCATCCGCTGCTGGGCAGCTAGGAGACCTGTTCGAATCCGCCCTGAAACGTCGCCACGATGTGAAGGATTCGGGTTCGATCATTCCCGGTCATGGCGGTGTGCTGGATCGGCTGGACGCTTTCGTCGTGGTGGTGACCCTGGTGGCAATTGCCGCCGCAATCTGGCGCTGAACATGTTGCGCCGCGTCACAATTCTGGGTGCGACCGGCTCCATCGGCAGGTCCACCCGTGATGTGATCCTGGCCAATCCTGGCCAGTTCCACATCGAAGCCGTGGTCGGGGGGCACGATGCCGAGGCTCTCGCCGGCATGGCGCGGGAACTGGGGGCAAGATACGCCGCGCTGTCTGATCCGGCTGGACTTCACGCCTTGCGCGCGGCTCTTGGCGGAACCGGCATCGCGAGTGGCGCGGGTGAATCTGCCGTTCTTGAAGCGGCCATGCGTGAGGCCGACATCGTCGTAGCAGGCATCAGCGGCGTCGCAGGCTTGAAACCCACTGTGGCAGCCCTGGCACCTGGTCGCCGCATCGCGCTGGCCAACAAGGAAACGTTGGTCTGTGCCGGTGTGTTCTTCATGGCCGAGGCCAACCGTCTCGATGCCATGATCTCGCCGATGGATTCCGAGCACAATGCTGTTTCGCAGGCTCTGGCAGGGCGCTCTCTGTCGGATGTGGCACGCATCACGCTGACAGCATCAGGCGGCCCGTTCAGGACGTGGAGCCATGCGCAGATCCGCAACGCCCGCGTGAATGAGGCGCTGTCCCATCCCAACTATGCCATGGGCTCCAAGATCACGATTGATTCGGCTGGCCTGATGAACAAGGGCCTCGAACTGATCGAAGCCCACCACATCTTCGGCATCGAACCTGGCAGGCTGGCAGCCGTCATTCATCCGCAACAGGTCATGCACGGCCTGGTGTCCTTCACCGATGGCAGCATGGTTGCCGGCATGGCGCGGCCGAGCATGCGTGTTCCGATCGCCGATTGTCTTGCAGGCGAACGGCGCCTCGTCAGTGGTGTCGAGCCTCCTGATCTGGCGGCGCTGGGCAGCCTGACCTTCGAGACACCCGATCTGGCGCGGTTTCCGGCACTTGGTCTGGCCATCGAGGCCATGAAACAGGGCGGAGCCGCGACGGCGGTGTTGAACGCCGCCAATGAAATCGCAGTGGCCGGTTTCCTGAACGGCCGCATCGTGTTCGGCGATATTCATATCGTTATCGAAAAAACCCTCGATAGGGTGCTCCGTGACACAATGCCGACGCCATCCTCGGTTGAGGATGCGCTCGCAATCGACCATATGACACGGCAGGCGGCAGCGGCGGTGGTCGGTGAACGCTGAACGCTTCTGGTTGAGTGGCGTCAAAAGACACGTGAGACAAAGGAACTGCCGATGGATCTTGTAAGCACAATCTGGTCGCTTGGCTCAACCGTGCTGCTGTATGTTCTGCCATTCCTGTTCGTGCTCACCGTCGTGGTCTTTGTCCACGAATGGGGACATTACAAGGTGGGCCGCCTGTGCGGTGTCGATGTCACTGCCTTCTCGGTCGGCTTTGGCAAGGAACTGTTCGGCTGGACGGACAAGCACGGCACGCGCTGGCGCTTTGCTGCCGTACCGCTGGGCGGCTACGTCAAGTTTGCGGGAGATGCCAATGCCGCCAGTGTTCCTGACGCTGCAGGTGTCGCAAGCCTTTCGGCTGAAGAGCGCAGCCGCACCCTGCCGGGTGCAACAGTGGGCCGCCGCGCCGCAATTGTCGCGGCTGGACCGTTCGCCAATTTCATTTTTGCCATTCTGGTTTTTGCTGCCGTGGTCATGGTTTATGGCCGCTCGGAAATCGCGCCGCGTGTCGACAAGGTGAATGTCGGCAGCGCTGCTGAGAAAGCCGGCCTTCAATCGGGCGATCTGATACTGTCTGTCGACGGCACGGCTGTGTCGAATTTCGACGCTGTGCGCCGCATCATCAGCATCAACGCCGAGAACACACTCAAAATTCTCGTTGACCGCGACACGGCGAAGATCACGCTGGATGTGACGCCTGCCCTTGTCGAGCGCAGAAACCCGCTCGGTGTGGAGCGCCTCGGCGTGATTGGCGTGACTGCGGCGTCCCGTCCCGAGGATCGACGACAGGTCGATTACGGCCCCATCGAAGCGTTGTCATACGGTGTCAGCGAAAGCTGGTTCATCGTGACCCGCACCTTCGATTACCTTGGCAAGCTGATCAGCGGTCGCGAAAAGGCCGATCAGTTGTCTGGCATCATCCATATTGCGGAAGTCTCGGGTCATGTGGCGTCAACCGGCGGGCTAGTGTCGCTTTTGACCCTGACAGCGGTTCTCTCTGTCTCGATCGGCCTGATGAACCTCTTTCCGGTGCCGATGCTGGATGGCGGGCATCTGGTTTTCTATGCCTATGAGGCCATCACCGGCAGGCCGATGAACGAGCGGGTGCAGGAATATGCCTTCAGGGTCGGCATCGCCATGATGGTGATGCTGATGGTGTTCGTCACATGGAACGACATCTTGAGGATCGTGACCAGAAGCGCGTCAGGATAAAGCTGACATAATGTACGTGGCAGGCATGCCACGGGCGCGCATAAAAAAAATTCAGCATGGTTTGCGTGTTTGCATCCCGCTGGAAACTTTGTAGAAGCAATTTGACTCGTATTGTCTGTAGCCGGGAATACCCGGTTCGTAGTTAACGGACGGTGTATAAAACCAATGATGACGACGGTGACGAACCGCCGCCTCGCGGCAAACCTCAAATTGTCGACGGCACTCGGCTTTGCAATGCTGACTTTGACAGGGACAGCCGCGCTTGCGCAGTCTGTCGTTGTCCAAGGCAACCGGCGCGTGGATGCCGAAACAATCCGTGGCTATGCAGCGCGGGGTGCTTCATCAGATGCCATCCGCAGCGAGTTGATGGGCACAGGCATGTTTTCAGACGTGCGGGTGTCGCGTCGTGGGTCGCAGACGGTTGTTTCGGTTCGCGAGAACGACTCGATCAACAATGTGGCCTTTGAGGGCAATCGCCGCGTCAAGAGCGATCTGCTTCAGGGCGAGGTCCAATCCAAAAGCCGTGGCCCGATCAGCACGAGCATGATCGAGGCGGATACGCAGCGCATCCGCGAAATCTATCGCCGCTCGGGTTATGCGGCGACGGTGTCATCGCGTCTGGTGCCTTTGGCGAATGGCCGGTCCGATGTGGTGTTCACGGTTGTCGAAGGCAGCAAGACCGGCATCCTGTCGATCAATTTCTCGGGCAATACGGAATATGGCAGCTCGCGGCTCAAAGGCCTGATGTCATCGACCGAAATGAACCTCCTGAGCTGGTTCAAGACCTCTGACGTTTACGATCCGGATCGCATTCTGGCCGATCTTGAGCTTGTCCGCCGTT
The DNA here is from genome assembly GCA_031375185.1 of Allobosea sp. Classification (GTDB taxonomy): domain Bacteria; phylum Pseudomonadota; class Alphaproteobacteria; order Rhizobiales; family Beijerinckiaceae; genus Allobosea. The sequence continues at coordinate 6,918 of JANMHN010000245.1, forward strand.
TTTACCTGCGCAACGGCTATGCCGATTTCCGCGTCGTCTCGAACCAGACATCGTTTGATGCCGAACGCGGTGGATACGTCGTCAACATCACGGTCGATGAAGGCCCACAGTACAAGATCGGCAATGTCGATGTGTCATCCCGTCTGCGTGATGTGGATGCAGGCACGCTGCGTCGCACCGTGAGCACAAATGAAGGCGACACCTACAATGCCGAAGCCGTGGAGCGTTCGCTTGCGGCCATGACGGTCGAGGTGGCGCGCCGTGGCTACGCCTTCTCGCAGGTGCGTCCGACAGGTCAGCGCGATGCCGCGAGCCGCACGGTGTCGATAACTTATGTCGTGGACGAAGGCCCTCGGGTCTATGTCGAGCGCATCAACGTGCGCGGCAACACCCGTACGTTGGACCACGTCATTCGCCGTGAGTTCGATCTGGGTGAGGGAGATGCCTACAACAAGGTCTTCATCGACCGTGCAGAGCGCCGCCTGAACAATCTTGGGTATTTCAACCGCGTGCGTATCACCAACGAACCTGGCAGTTCGCCGGACCGGGTCATCGTGAACGTGGATGTCGAGGACAAGCCAACCGGTTCATTCTCGATTGCCGGTGGTTATTCGACCTCTGACGGTGCGATCGGCGACATTTCGCTCAGCGAATCCAACTTCCTTGGCCGTGGGCAGTTTGTGCGGATCGGCGGCTCCCTTGGCCAGCGGTCGCGCGGTGTCGAGTTCTCGTTCACCGAGCCGTTCTTTCTGGGCCAGCGGATCGCGGCAGGTTTCGATATCTACTCGAAGTTCGCCGACAACTCCCAGACATCCCGTTTCACGAGCCAGACGACAGGTTTCACCTTGCGTGCCTCGCTGCCGATCACCGAGGAATTCTCGGTGTCGCCGCGCTACTCGCTTTACCAGACCAACATCAAGATCCCCAACACCTCGAGCCTGCCATACAATGACTGTATCACGGCGGTCCCGGGTGTCGTACCTATTGGCATCAACACGCTGACCGGCATCCCTGTGCAGACAACACCTGGCATTCCAGACTGTCTGCTCAATGGCGAAGCATCCGTCGCGATCAAGGAAGCGCGGGGCGCACGTCTCACCTCGCTTGTTGGCCTGACATTTGTTTATAACGCACTGGACAACAGCAAGAACCCGCGCAACGGCTTTTATGCCGAGTTGAAGCCTGAAGTTGCAGGTTTGGGTGGTGCTTCCAAGTTTGCCCGCGTTGCGGGTGAGGCGCGCTACTATCGCGAGATTCTCGACGATGTCGTCGGTTTCGTGAAGATCCAGGGCGGGCATACGGCTGGTCTGGGCAATGATCCACTGCGGATCATTGATCACAGCTTCATGGGGCCTGGTCTGGTTCGTGGCTTTGCGCCGTCAGGATTTGGCCCGCGTGACATTTCGTCTGCCTCCATTGCAAAGACGGGCGCACTTGGCGGCACGACATATTTCGGCACTTCGGTCGAACTCCAATTCCCGATTCCCCTCATTCCAAAGGAAATCGGCATCCGTGGTGCTGTCTTTGCTGATGCAGGAACCTTGTTCAACTTTGCGGGCGGGCGTTCCGTGGCAGGTGCAAATTGCCCGACGGGTTCAAGCGGGCGCTTCTTTGACGTGAACCGCAATGGTGCCGTCGATGGGGCAGGCTTCCCCGGCATCAGTGAAGTGTCCTGTGTGCGTGATAAGAATGTGCTGCGCTCGTCCGTTGGTGCCAGCATCTTGTGGCAATCGCCGCTTGGCCCGATCCGTTTCGATTATGCTTATGCCCTGACATACGACAAGGGCGTGATCGACAATCGCGTCAATGGTGGGTCATTCGGACAGCGCATCGGGCGTGACCAGCTTCAGGCCTTCAGGTTCTCGGGCGGCACTAGCTTCTGATCGTGACATGAAAGACGGAGGGAGCACGCTCCTTCCGGATCAAAACGACATGCCCGCGCCTGTGTTCTTTTCTGACGTCCGGACGCTGACACTGCTGCAGGTGGTCGACCTGGCAGGCGCGACTCTGCCGCATGATCAAGATGGCATGCATGAGATCAGATCGATCAGGCCGCTGGATGAGGCCGGCCCGAATGATCTGTCGCACATGGACAACCCGCGCTATATTGGCCAGCTCTCCCAGACGAAAGCGGGCTTTGTTCTGGTGTCCAGGCGCTACGCACCGCGTGTCCCTGCCGGTTCTGTCGCCATTGAATGCGCAGATCCCCAGCGTGCCTATGCTCGCTGCCTTGGCGCGATGGTTCCCTCGGCTGCAAGGCCGACATCCCTGTTCGAAAGCATCGCCAGCAGTCCGGGCGCCTTCATCCACCCCACAGCAAGTCTTGAGCGCGGGGTCGTGGTGGACCCTGGCGTTGTCATCGGCCCCCGCGCTGAAATCGGTTCCGGCACCATCATCGGTGCAGGCACGGTGATTGGTGCCGACGTGAAGATCGGCCGCGATTGCGCCATCAGCCCCCAGGTGACGATCCAGCATGCCTTGATCGGCAACCGTGTGATCCTGCATCCCGGAGTCAGGGTCGGGCAGGACGGCTTTGGCTTTGCGATGGGCCCGCAAGGGCATCTGAAGGTGCCGCAGATCGGACGCGTGATCATTCAGGATGACGTCGAGATCGGCGCGAACTCGACGGTTGATCGCGGCGCGATCCGTGACACCGTGATCGGAGAAGGCACCAAGATCGATAATCTGGTCCAGATCGCCCATAATGTCAGCATCGGACGCCATTGCGTGATCGTGGCCCAGGTCGGGATTTCCGGTTCTGCCACGCTCGAGGATGGCGTTGTCCTGGGCGGGCAGGTGGGTGTCATCGGTCATGTCAGGATCGGACGGGGCGCGCAGATCGGCGCCACCAGCAATGTTGCGACCGATGTTCCGGCAGGTGCCCGCTGGGGCGGAACACCGGCAAAGCCGATGCGCGAATGGATGCGCGAGATTGCCGTTGTCAATCAGCTTGCAATCCGGAAAGACAGACCACAAACCGGGTTCTCTGATGCAAACCGGATACATCCCGAGGAAACGTCCGAATGAACGAGGTGACATCCTTGACCGATCAGCAGGCAGACACCGGCTCTGGCCACACCGTGCTTGGCACCGTGGACATCATGAAGATCCAGGAGTTGCTGCCCCATCGCTATCCGTTCCTGCTAATCGACAGGATCGTGGACATAGATGGCGATATGTCCGGCACAGGCATCAAGAACGTCACCTTCAACGAGCCGCAGTTCCAGGGGCACTTCCCGGCCCAGCCCGTGATGCCTGGCGTCATGATCATCGAGGCGATGGCCCAGACTGCCGGTGCGATGTGTGTCTATGCGCGCAGCAAGGACCGGCCACCGCCAAAGCTGGTGTATTTCATGACGATTGATGAGTGCAAGTTCCGCAAGCCCGTCGGGCCGGGCGATGTCATGAAGCTGCACATGAGCAAGCTGCGCCAGCGTCGCAACATGTGGTGGTTCAAGGGCGAGGCCCGCGTCGAGGGTGAGCTGGTGGCTGAAGCCGTGATTTCGGCCATGCTGATTGAAAACGACGCCTGATCCGACAAAGGGTAGAGCCATGGCCATCCACCCGACAGCGATTGTGGCGGCGACAGCGCAGATTGCGAGCGGCGTGACCATCGGCCCGTATTGCATCGTCGGCCCTGATGCGGTGATCGGCGAGGATTGCGAACTGATCAGCCATGTCGTCATCGAAGGCCACACCACCATCGGCAAACGCAACAGGATCCACCCGTTCTCTGTGTTGGGCCACGCGCCACAGGATCTGAAATACAAGGGCGAGGCGACCCGCCTGTCGATCGGCGATGCCAATGTCCTGCGTGAACATGTCACGATGAACATCGGAACGGTGAAGGGTGGCGGCCACACGCGTGTTGGCAGTGGCGGCTTCTTCATGACCAACACCCATGTCGGCCACGATTGCGTGGTGGGTGACAATGTCACCCTCGTCAACAATGTCGCGCTCGCGGGCCATTGCGAGATCGGCAACAACGTCATCATGGGCGGAGCTTCGGGCCTGCACCAGTTCACGCGCGTGGGCCACAATGCTTTCATCGGTGGCATGGCTGCGGTCGAGCACGACGTGATCCCCTACGGCATGGCCATTGGCAACAGGGCTTATCTCGGCGGGCTGAACATCATCGGGCTGAAACGTCGCGGTGCCTTGCGCGCTGACATCCATGCGCTGCGCCATGCTTACCGTGTGTTGTTTGACCCCTCGGCAACTGTGAGTGAGCAGGTCGCCGAAGTCGAGGCACTCTATCCGGATCAGCAAATCGTGGGTGAGGTTGTCGCCTTCATCAAGGCTGGCGGCAAGCGCTCGCTGCTCACGCCGCGCGCCGGCAAGAACCTGGCAGTTTCAGGGGATGCAGCGCCGGAAGAAGGCACGTGACCCTGCCGGAGCCATCCCTGCCGATGGCCCCCATCGCCATCATCGCAGGGTCGGGCGGCCTTGCTGTCACCGTGGCGCAGAGTGCCAGGGCAGCAGGGCGTCAGGTCTTTGTCGCAGTCCTGTCAGGCTCTGGCGAGGCGTCGTCCTTCGGTGATTTCGACCATGCAGAGTTTGGCCTTGGTCAGCTTGGCGCGCTGCTCAAGGCTCTGAAATCGCGTCACATCTCCGAAGCGGCGTTCATTGGCGGCGTCATCCGGCCCGGTTTGCTGGACATCAAGCCCGATTTCGGCCTCATCAAGCATTGGTACACGATCACCCAGGCTTTCAAGAAGGGTGATGACGGGCTCCTGACGGCCGTGGTCGATCTTCTGGAAGCGCAGGGCTGCAAGGTTGTGTCCGCGCTTGATCTGGCCCCTGATTTGGCTGCGCAGGGCGCTGGGCAGCTTGGATCGGTCATGCCGTCCAGCCATGCGCGCACGGAGATCGAGCAGGGCTTGCGCGTTATCGAGGCGCTGTCTCCCTTCGATGTCGGCCAATGCGTCGTCGTCAGCGATGGCAGGCCGGTTGCGATCGAAGGTGCCGAAGGCACGGACGGCCTTCTCAGGCGCGTCGCCGACCTGCGCCGCATGGGACGCCTGAAGCGTGAGACCGGTGGCGGCGTGCTCATCAAATCGCCCAAGCGCGGGCAGAACATGCGCATCGACATTCCCACCATCGGGCCGGGCACCGTTCAGCACGCCGCCGATGCGGGGCTGCAAGGCATCGCGATCACCGCTGGCAAGGTTCTCATCGCTGATCGGCAGGACATGATCGCGCTGGCGGACAGGCTTGGCCTGTTCATCGAGGCAGTGGAGTGATGACGGCGCTGGCTGACACCACGCCCTTCAGGCTGTTCGTCATCACCGGCGAATCGTCCGGCGACGTGCTGGCTTGCAGCTTTGTCGAAGCTCTGCGGAAAAGGCTGATGCCACGGCCCGTCGAGATCTCGGGCATTGGCGGGCCTGCGCTGGAGCGTCTGGGTCTTGTGTCACGTTTTCCGCAAACCGATATCCAGATCATCGGTGTTCTGGCGGTTCTCAGGAACCTGCCGACAATCCTGTCGCGGATTGGCGAAACGGTTGATGCCATCGTCGATGCGGAGCCTGATCTGGTGCTGTCCGTCGATGTGCCAGATTTTTCGATGCGGGTGGCCAGGCGCGTGCGCCGGACTGCACCGGCTGTCCCTATCATCCACTGTGTCGCGCCTTCAGTGTGGGCCTGGCGACCGGGCAGGGCAAAGGCCATCGCGCCCCATGTGGACAGGCTGCTGGCGCTGCTGCCCTTCGAGCCGGCCATCCTGCGCGATCTTGGCGGCCCGCCGACCACCTATATCGGCCATCCGCTTCTGGATGTTGCAGGCGAGATCAGGCCCGATACCGATGAACGGAGGATCAGGGACAATGCTGCTGCGCCCGTCATCCTCATCCTGCCCGGCAGCCGTCGGTCGGAGATACGCCATCTTCTGCCTGTGATGCGCGAGAGCGTACGCCTGATCACGGCGCGCTATCCTCATGCGCATCTGGTCATTCCGGCGGTCACGCATCTTGCAGATGCGATCAGGGCAGATGTGGCATGCTGGCCCGTCAAGCCGGAAATCGTGACGGGTGATGCTGCCAAACGCTCGGCCTTCAGAAGGGCAAGGGTCGCACTGGCGGCATCCGGCACCGTCACGCTGGAACTGGCCCTTGCCGGCATTCCGCTGGTCGGTGCCTATCGCGGCAATCCGCTGGAAGCCTGGGTCGCGCGTCGCCTCATCAAGGTTCACAGCATTCTTCTGTGCAATCTTGTCCTGGCCCGCAACGTTGCTCCCGAGTTTCTGCAGGACGATGTCACACCGCAAGCGCTTGCCGACGCAACAATGGCCTTGATACTTGACGGTCCAGCACGGCAACAGCAGGTGGAGGCATTCGCAACGCTGGATCAGATCATGGCGTTGCCCGGCGGCAAGAGCTCATCAGAAGCGGCAGTGGAGGTCGCGCTTGACCTTCTGGCATCATGGAAGCACCGTCGGCCCATCTGATCGGCATCATTGAAAGAGACGGGTTGCCCCGCCTCGTGTCAAAGGGCTTGTTGCCTCAACGTGGCTCAGCGGCGCTTGCCGATGGGGGCATAGTCACGCTGCTTGGCGCCCGTATAGAGCTGACGCGGGCGACCGATGCGCTGCGAAGGATCTTCGATCATTTCCTTCCACTGCGCGATCCAGCCCACGGTGCGGGCCAGGGCAAACAGCACAGTGAACATGGAGGTGGGAAAACCCATCGCCTTGAGCGTGATGCCCGAATAGAAATCGATGTTCGGATAGAGTTTCTTCTCGATGAAATACGGGTCGGACAACGCAATCCGCTCCAGCTCGATGGCGCAGTCCAGCAGTGGGTCATCCTTGATGCCAAGCTCGTTGAGCACTTCATGGCAGGTCTTCTGCATGATCTTGGCGCGCGGATCATAGTTCTTGTAGACCCTGTGGCCGAAGCCCATCAGCCGGAACGGGTCGTTCTTGTCCTTGGCCTTGGCGATGTATTTCGGGATGTTGTCGACATGCCCGATTTCCTCCAGCATCTTGAGGGCCGCCTCGTTGGCACCGCCGTGGGCAGGGCCCCAGAGGCAGGCAATGCCCGCCGCGATGCAGGCGAAAGGATTGGCGCCTGACGAACCCGCCAGCCGCACTGTGGATGTCGAGGCATTCTGCTCATGATCGGCATGGAGGATGAAGATGCGGTCAAGTGCGCGCGCCATCACCGGGTTGACCTTGTACTCTTCAGCCGGCACGGCATAGCACATGCGCAAGAAATTGGCCGAGTAGTCGAGGCTGTTGAGCGGATACACGAACGGCTGGCCCACCGTGTACTTGTAAGCCATGGCGGCCAGCGTCGGCATCTTCGCGATCATGCGCATGGAGGCGATCATGCGCTGTGTCGGATCGGAAATGTCGGTCGAGTCGTGGTAGAATGCCGACATGGCACCGACAGCCGCGACCATGACGGCCATCGGGTGCGCATCGCGGCGGAAGCCCTGGTAGAACCGGGCCATCTGCTCATGCACCATCGTGTGCCGCGTGACGCGGTAATCGAAATCGGCCTTCTGGGCCGCAGTAGGCAATTCGCCATAGAGCAGCAGATAGCAGGTTTCGAGAAAGTCGCCGTGCTCGGCAAGCTGCTCGATCGGGTAGCCGCGATACAGCAGGATGCCTTCGTCACCGTCGATATAGGTGATCTTCGATTCGCAGCTCGCCGTGGAGGTGAAGCCCGGATCATAGGTGAACATGCCGGTCTGGCCATAGAGTTTGGCAATGTCGATCACGCTGGGACCGATGGTGCCTTCCTTGACCGCGACATCAACCTTGTGATTGTCGACAACGATGTGCCCGGATAGTCCGCTCATGGTGGATCAACCTTTCCCACAGGCTTTGCGCCTCGATATTGCCACGTGCAATGGTCAAGCTGCCATCCTGCCTGCGCAGTCCGGGAAGCCTGTCTCATGCAACATATCGCCCGGAACAGGGAGCATGTACGAAACGCACACTGGCCCCGACCGTCGATCTTCAGGCAATTGCTAGCGCATATCCCGCAGTGCAGCAACAGCGCCAAAGGTGGGAGAGGGGTGACTACCTTGCAACATCTTGAAGCCGGGCGAGACACTCATCGCGTCCAAGGACAGCCAGCACGTCAAACAGGCCGGGCGACGTCGTTTTCCCAGTCAGTGCAGCGCGGAGCGGCTGTGCGACCTGACCGAGCTTGAGGCTGTGCCCATCTGCAAAAGCACGCACGGCTGCTTCCGTGCTGGCTGCAGACCAGTCAGCGATCCCGGCAAGGCTGGCAGCCAGCAAGCCGATCCGCCTGCGCGCGTCATCATCCAGCAAAGCCTCAGCCTTGTCTTCAAGCTGAAGGGGCCGCGTGGCATACAGATAGCCTGCACTGTCAAGCAGTTCGACCAGTGTCTTCGCGCGTTCTTTCAAGCCGGGCATGGCTTTGATCAGCATGGCACGCAGGTGGGGCGTCAGTGTGGTGCCGATGCCGCGTGGCGGTCCAAGCTCTGGCAAGACCACATCAAGCGCGGCCATGATCTCGTCGATACTGGCACTGCGCATGTAGATGCCGTTGAGGTTTTCAAGCTTGGCGAAATCAAAGCGCGAGGGCGAGCGCCCGATGCCGGACAGATCGAAGGCGGCGATCATCTCCTTGGTCGAGAAGGTTTCCTGGTCGCCATGCGCCCAGCCCAGACGCACAAGATAGTTCCGCACGGCAGCGGGGAGATAGCCCAGCGAACGGTAGGCATCGACGCCGAGCGCGCCGTGCCGCTTTGACAGCTTGGCACCATCAGGGCCGTGGATCAGCGGGATATGGGACATGACCGGCACGTCCCAGCCCATCGCATGATAGATCTGGGATTGCCGGGCTGCATTGGTCAGGTGGTCATCGCCGCGGATGATATGGGTCACGCCCATGTCGTGATCATCGACCACCACTGCCAGCATGTAGGTCGGCGTGCCATCTGAGCGCAGCAGCACAAGATCATCCAGTTCCTTGTTCTGCCATGTCACCAACCCCTGGACCTGGTCATCCACAGATGTCTGCCCCTCCAGAGGCGCACGCAGGCGGATTACGGGTTTCACGTCCGGAGGCGCGGTTGCAGGATCGCGGTCGCGCCATCGCCCGTCATAGCGCAGCGGGCGGCCCTCCTTGCGCGCCAGTTCGCGCATCTCGTCAAGTTCGGCAGAAGTCGCATAACAGCGATAGGCCCGGCCCTTCGCCAGCATCTCGTGGGCGACCTCGGCATGGCGCGCGGCACGGGCGAACTGGAAGATGGGAGCACCGTCCCAATCCAAACCAAGCCATGTCAGCCCGTCGATGATGGCATCGATGGCGGCATCGGTGGAGCGCTCGCGGTCGGTGTCCTCGATGCGCAACAGCATCTTGCCGCCGAAGCGCTTGGCGTAAAGCCAGTTGAACAGCGCCGTCCTGGCCCCGCCGATGTGGAGAAAGCCTGTGGGCGAAGGGGCGAAACGCGTGATGATCGGTTTTGTCATGACAGAGCCTTGGAGATGCCGTCGGGGTGTTTCCATCCCGATGCCGGGTGCTCTAGCATGGGCCTGAATGGAAGGTAAGCAGAGCCCGAACGACAAAGCTGGCAAGGCGCATAGCCGTGCAGGAGCGCTCGTGCCCACTTCTGGCCTGTTCGCCTCGCCCGGCTTCAAGGCATGGCTCGCTGTCGGGCTGGCCCAGGCCCGCGGCACGGTTGCTTCGGCCATGGATGCGGAAACCGAGAGGCGGACATGGTTCAACTGGCTGCCCGTGGCGTTCGGGCTTGGCATAGGCGCGTACTTCGCGGCAGACCGTGAACCGCTCTGGTGGGGTCCGCCGCTGGCCATCATGGTTTTTGCCTCAGCGGCATGGGCCGCAAGGACAAAGCCTCTGGCCTTTGCCATCCTGATGGGCCTGTGCGCCGCCAGTGCAGGCCTTGGGGCAGCAACATGGCGCACGGAGCGTGTGCGCGCGCCCGTGCTCGAGCGGACCACCATCGGCGAACTCAGCGGGTTTGTGGAAAGCACGGAGGAGCGGACACGGGATGTGAGGCTTGTCCTGCTGGTGACTGGGTTCTCAGGCCTCGCGCCAGAAGCGACGCCCACGCGCGTGAGGGTGACGGCGCGCAAGGCTCCCGTCAGCGCAGGCGAACACATCTCCATGACGGCACGGCTGATGCCACCGCCGGAAGCTGCGCGCCCCGGCGGCTATGATTTTGCGCGCGACGCGTTCTTTCGAGGTTTCGGCGCTGTGGGCTCCGGCCTGGGGACGATGGCAAGGTCGGCCCCGCCCCGGCCTGCGCCATGGATCATCGAGGTCAATGCCGCGATCGATGTCGCCCGTAACGAGATGACGGAGCGCATCGCAAAAGTGATCGGCGGGCAGGCAGGAGCCGTGGCCGCCGCATTGGTCACGGGCAAGCGCGGCCTAATTTCCGAAGAGACCAATGATGTCCTGCGCGGCGCGGGCCTGTATCACATCGTGTCGATCTCGGGATTGCACATGGTGCTGGCTGCAGGCGCGATCTTCTGGCTCTCACGCGCCGTTCTGGCCGCTTTCTGGACCGTGTCCCTCAGTTGGCCCGTCAAGAAAATCGCGGCCGTGCTCGCCATGATCGGAGCCACGGCCTATTGCATCTTCTCGGGTTCGGAGGTGGCGACAGAACGCTCCCTGATCATGACTCTGGTCATGCTGGGCGCCATACTTGCCGACAGGCCGGCCCTCAGCATGCGCAATCTCTCCTTTGCTGCGCTTGTGGTTCTGGCCCTCGAACCGGATTCGCTGCTGGGTCCGAGCTTCCAGATGTCGTTCGGCGCGGTCGCGGCGCTGATTGCCTTTGCAGAATGGCAAAGACGCCGCGTGGCCGTGCAGATGCGGGAGCCGGGCGTGATCGGCCGGGTCTTCAGGTCAATGAAGCTCGCGGCATTGGGCATTTTCCTGACATCGGTGCTGGCGACAGCGGCCACCAGCCCCTTCGGGGCCTATCATTTCCAGACCTTCAATCCTTTCGGCTTGATCGGGAACATGCTGGCCTTGCCGTTCGTCTCGCTGGTGGTGATGCCTGCCGCCGTCGTCGGGGCGATTCTCTATCCGCTCGGACTTGATGCCGCGGCATGGTGGATCATGGGCCTGGCCACCGAGCCTGTGCTGATCGTGTCGCGTTTCGTGGCGGGGCTTGGCGGCTCCACGCAGGTTCTTCCGGCCTATGGCGTCGGCGCGGCTGTTCTTCTGGGCATGGCGCTGATCGTCATGACGCTTTTGACCACTTGGCTGCGCTGGATCGCAGCTCTGCCTCTCGCGTTGGGCTTGGCGCTCGCAGCGCATGCCCCCCGTGCCGACATCTATATCGACAGGGAAGCATCCGGTGTTGCGGCGCGCGCCGCAACGGGCAGGCTTGGGGTGATGGGCAAGCCCGGTTCCTTCGTGCTGGAACAGTGGCTCAAGGCTGATGGTGACAACCGCAAGGCCGATGATCCGCTGCTCAGATCCGGCGCCATGTGCGACCCGGCAGGGTGCGTCATGATCTTGCCGGACAGAACTGCCGTGGCATGGTCAAGAGACCCGGCCACCGTGAGCGAGGATTGTGACAGGGCCGGGCTGGTGGTCACACCCTTGCGCTGGGATGGCGCCTGCAAGGCCCTGATGATCGACCGACGCACGCTAGACCGTTTCGGGTCGATCTCGGTACGGTCAACGCCCGAAGGTCTTGTGGCCCGCACCAGCCGCAATCCCGACAGGCCCAGGCTGTGGTCGCGGAAAGCACCGTCCCCACCATCCGTTTCCCAGCCGGCAGCCGCAGTCGCACAGCCGCGCGACACGCAGGATGATGACGTCAGTAACGTCTTACAAGACTGACCAGCTTGCCCTGGATCTTGACCCTGTCAGGCCCGAGAACGCGCGTTTCATAGGCTGAGTTTGCCGCTTCCAGCGCAATGGACGTGCCGCGGCGGCGAAAGCGCTTCAATGTCGCCTCCTCATCGTCGATCAGCGCCACGACGATTTCGCCTGTGCTGGCCGTCTCCTGCCTGCGGATGACCACTGTGTCACCATCCAGGATACCGGCTTCGATCATCGAATCGCCCTGGACCTCGAGCGCGTAATGATCACCGGTGCCGAGAAGGTCAGGCGGCAGGGAAATGCTGCGGCTCTGGTTCTGCAAGGCGGTGATCGGCACACCCGCAGCGATCCGCCCCATCACCGGGACCGAGATGTTGCGCGAACTCTCGTCATCCCCGCGTGGCGGCTGCTGCTTGCCCAGGCCGCCCTCGACCACGCTGGGATTGAACCTTGGCCGCGCACTGGCCGCAATGCTGGCGTCAGGCAGCTTGATGACCTCAAGCGCCCGCGCCCTGTTCGGCAGCCTGCGGATGAACCCGCGTTCCTCCAGCGCCATGATCAGCCGGTGGATGCCTGATTTGGACTTCAGATCAAGGGCATCCTTCATCTCGTCGAAGGAGGGCGGAACCCCGGCTTCGCGAAGGCGCTCATGGATGAAGCGGAGCAGTTCATGTTGCTTGCGTGTGAGCATTGTCACTCCAGCGAGGCCGCGCCCCGGAATCGAAAACGTAACGTGAACAGCTATACATGTTCCCGCTGTGTTCCGCAAGCATCTGCGAGAATAACCGCATCACGATCTGCGCGGTTACAGACGGATGATCTCGCAGGGCGCGCCGGCAGGTGCAGCGGGCGCATGGGCGGGACGGATCACGAGGGCGTCGGCGATGGCCATGAGCCGCTGGATCGAGCTGTCCTGCGATGCGAACGGCGTGGCGGTCAGCACCCCGTCGCCCTCCCGACTGAGACGTGCGCGCATGTACTCTTCGCGCAGGTCATTGGCGGGAAGAGCCCGGCCAAGCACTGCCATTTCGCGCAAGTCCTGCGCGGCATCAGGCTGGCCAAGCAGCTTGCGCAGGAGCGGCCTGAGGAAAATCAGCCCACAAACCTGTGACGACACCGGGTTGCCGGGCAGGCCAAGGCACAGCACGGTTTCCCGGACACCGAACATCAGAGGTTTGCCAGGCCGGATGGCGACCTTCCAGAATGCGATGTCGAAGCCGTTGGCCTTGAGGGCGTCCTGCACGACATCATGCTCGCCGACAGACGCCCCGCCGCTCGTGATGACGAGATCGGCACCCTCGCAAGCTCGCCCGATCGCCGCTATGGTTGCACCCTTGCTGTCGCCCACGATGCCAAGATCAAGCGCCATGCCGCCTTCCGCTTCAACCAGTGCGGCAAGAGCCACGGCGTTGGACGAGACAATCTGGCCATCCCCGGTCATCTCGCCGGGCAAGACCAGTTCGTCGCCTGTTGACAGGATGGCCACACGAGGCTTGCGCCTGACCGGCAGGGCAGGGTGGCCCATGCTGGCAGCCAATCCGAGATGTCGAGCGTCAAGCATCGTTCCGTTCGTCAACAGGACATCGCCGGTGGAGAAATCAAGCCCTGCGGCGCGGATGTGGCGGCCTTTGGGTTCAATCACGCTCGGCGTGATGGATGTACTGCCAAGCCCTGTCACATTCTCCTGGATGATGACGGTGTCTGCGCCTGACGGAACGGGTGCGCCAGTGAAGATGCGCACCGCCTGTCCAGCCTGGACAGATCCTCGATAAGGATGCCCGGCAGCAGACTCACCGATGACGTCAAGTGCTTGAAGGGAGGCCAGATCCTGCACCCGGACGGCATAACCATCCATGGCCGATGCCGCGAAAGGCGGTTGCGTTCGCAAGGCCGCAAGGTCGTGTGCCAGCGTGCGCCCTGCGCAATCAGCCAGCGGCGCATGTTCGATGTCAGTGATCACGCCAGCAGCAGCCAGCATGCGCCGCCTTGCCTCCTGAGGCGGCATGAGGCTCAACGTGGCGCGCTCCCGCGCTCGTAGATACCTGATTTGCCGCCAGACTTGTGGACAAGCTGCACGGCATCAATCCGCATCTCGCGGTCCACGGCCTTGACCATGTCGTAGATCGTCAGGCAGGCGACTGACACAGCCGTCAACGCCTCCATCTCGACCCCGGTCCGGCCTGACACACGCACCTCGGCTGACACGCGAACACCCGGCAGCGCGTCATCGAGCACAAGCTCCAGCGCGACTTTCGACAGCGCGAGAGGGTGGCACAGCGGGATCAGTTCATGCGTGCGCTTGGAGGCCATGATGCCCGCCAGCCGCGCCGTGCCGAGCACATCGCCCTTTTTGGCATCACCCGCGCGGATCAGCGCAAGCGTGGCTGCCTTCATCACCACGCAGCCTTCCGCCACCGCCCGCCGTGAGGTGACGGCCTTGTCTGCGACGTCGACCATGTGGGCCTGCCCCTGCGCATCGAGATGGGTCAGTCCGCTCATGCGCGGCCCCCCGCCGCATGGGTCGCCGCCATGAAAGGTCCTTCCAGAAGAAGCCGGGTTGCTGTGGCAACATCCGGCTGGCGCATCAGGCTTTCTCCAACAAGGAAGGTCTGCACACGGCAGGCCTGCAGCCGGATGAGATCATCATGGGTGAAAATGCCGCTTTCCCCGATGATGATGCGGTCATCCGGAATGCGCGGTGCCAGCGCTTCGGTGACGGCAAGATCGACATGGAAGCTGCGCAGGTCGCGGTTGTTGATGCCGATCAGCGGCGAGGGCAGCCTGAGCGCCCGGTCAAGCTCGTCGCCGCTGTGAACCTCGATGATGGACGCCATGCCAAGCACGCTTGCGCTCTGCACAAGCTCCATTGCTGCGCCGTCGCTGACACTGGCCATGATCACGAGGATGCAGTCGGCGCCCCAGGCGCGGGCTTCATGGGCCTGATAGGGCTCGAACATGAAATCCTTGCGGATGGCGGGCAGACCGCTGGCGGCGCGGGCCTGCTGGAGATAGATGGGCCGCCCCTGGAAGGAGGGCTCATCCGTCAGCACGGACAGGCAGGCCGCCCCGCCATCACGGTAGGCCATGGCAAGTTGTGCCGGGTCGAAATCAGCCCTGATCAGGCCCTTGGACGGGCTGGCCTTCTTGATTTCGGCAATCAGCGCTGGTTTGCCTTGTGCGTGCATGGCCCTGAGCGCGCCAGTGAAATCACGTGGAGGCGGGCTGGTCCGGGCCAGTTCCTGCATCTCAAGCGGGGGCACCGCGATCTTGGCAGCCGCGATCTCGTCACGCTTGTAAGCCTCGATCTTCGCCAGAATGTCGCTCATGGCACCATCCTCACGCGTTTGACAAGGTCACGAGCCTGGCCAGCACAGCTTTCGCAGCGCCCGTATCAAGCGCAGACTGGGCTCTCGCCACGCCATCGGGCAAGGTTGTTGCGGCCCCTGCAACCAGAAGGGCAGCACCGGCATTGAAGACCGCAATGTCGCGGTAAGCGGTTTTCGCACCATCAAGCACCTGGATCAGCGCGGCTGCATTGATCTCCGCGCTCCCCCCGCGTAGCTCGTCGAGCTTCGCCACCGGCAGTCCGACATCCTGAGGTGTGATCCTGAAATGGCTGATCACGCCGTTTTCGAGTGACACCACCTGGGTCGGACCCGTGGTTGTGATCTCGTCCAGCCCATCGCTGCCATGCACGGCCCAGACGCGGGTTGCGCCCAGGGATGCGAGCACCTCGACCATGGGGCGCAGCCAGCTTTCCGCAAACGCTCCGAGCAACTGCACCTTCACGCCGGCTGGATTCGAAAGCGGTCCGATCAGGTTGAAGATCGTGCGCGTTCCAAGTTCCGTCCGCACGGGCGCGACATGGCGCATGGAGGCATGATGTGACCTTGCAAACATGAAGCCGAGACCGCTGCCTGCAATGCAGCGCTCGATGCCGGACGGCTCGATGCCGATGTTGACGCCAAGCGCCACCAGTACATCGGCAGCGCCGGATTTGGAAGAAGCCGCGCTGTTGCCATGCTTGGCCACAGGCACCCCGCACGCCGCGACGATAATGGCAGCCAGTGTTGAGACATTGTACGAGCCGGAATTGTCTCCGCCAGTGCCGACGATATCCATGGCGGAGGTCGGCGCGTTCACCTTGACAGCACGTGAGCGAAGCGCCGTCACGGCCCCGGTGATTTCCTCTGTCGTCTCGCCGCGCACGCGGAGCGCCATCAGGAACCCGGCCGATTGGGCCGGCGTGACCTCGCCCGACAGGATGGTGTCGAAGGCATCACGCGCCTCGGCGGCCGTCAAGGTTGCCCCGGTCGCGACCTTCGCGATGAAAGGCTTGAAAGTGTCCATTGCCGGTCAGAACCTGCTTGCGGGAAATCGGAAGCCGTTCGCGTCGCGCCAACGCGTTGCGATGTCAAGAAAATTGCTGATGATCAGCGCGCCATGCTCGGACATGATGCTTTCGGGATGGAATTGCACCCCTGAGATCGGCCAGTCGCGATGGCTTGCTGCCATGATCAGACTGTCATCCGTATCGGCCTCGATGTCGAGCGTGGCGGGGCAACTTTCGCGGTCGATCACGAGGGAATGGTAGCGTGTGGCCTCGAACGGGCGGTTGATGCCACGAAACAGGCCGCGCCCCTGATGCCGGATCATGCTGATCTTGCCGTGCATCGGTGCCGGTGCGCGCACGACATGCCCGCCGAAGGCCTGCCCGATGGCCTGCAGCCCAAGGCAGACGCCAAACACAGGCTTCCGGCCGGGCGCGCCTTTCACCACATCAAGGCAGATCCCGGCTTGTGTGGGGGTGCAAGGTCCGGGGGACAGCATGATCGCATCTGCCGGGTGTTCCAGCGCAGCCTCGGCGCTGATCGCGTCATTGCGCTGCACATCGACATCGACACCCAGCGCACCCACCAGTTGCACGAGGTTCCATGTGAAAGAGTCGTAATTGTCGATCAGGAGAAGTTTCACGCGAATGTCCGGCTCATGGCCGCATCTGAATGCCAACAGCACAAGACGCGGTCAAGCCTGAGCATCTGGATCATGCGTGTGCTGATCTCACCGATCTGACGCTATGCGGTTTGACTATCGCGGTTAACAGGACATTGCCGCAGTTCATTCGCATTTTCTGCACATCTTCACTGATCCTCGACACCTCCTTGCTAGGTTGCTCGCAGAAAGAACTGCGCGCCACAGGGGGCTATCGATGAATCGTCAGATGAAGCGTTTTCTGAACAGGTATCGCCGCGACGAGCGCGGCAATGTTGCCATCATATTCGGCCTTGCCCTTTTGCCCATCATGGGTCTTACGGGTGCCAGCATCGACTATTCGCGGTCATCGCAGTTGCGCGCCAAGATGGGCGTCGCTGCCGATGCCGCCGTGCTGGTCGCGGTCAAGTCCAACAACCTGACCCTTGCACAGCGGCAGGCAGCGGCCAACGCCGCCTTCAACGCGAACCTTGGCGCGGATGCGAGCCTCGTCTCGGTCTCCGGCACGCTGACGAAGCTGACGGGTAATGCCTACCGTTACGAGGCCACGGCCAATTACAACTATTCCGTCATCCAAGTCGTGCCTGGCATGGGTTCCTATTCGCAATTGTCGGTCGCCGCTGAAGCCAATGCCGGGGAT
The DNA here is from genome assembly GCA_031375185.1 of Allobosea sp. Classification (GTDB taxonomy): domain Bacteria; phylum Pseudomonadota; class Alphaproteobacteria; order Rhizobiales; family Beijerinckiaceae; genus Allobosea. Next base: position 24,330 of record JANMHN010000245.1, read on the forward strand.
GGCAAGCTCGAAGTCGCCCTCGTTCTCGACAACACCGGCTCGATGAACAGTGACATGCAGGCGTTGAGAACGGCTGCGCGGGATTTCACGAACATCCTGTTCGATTCTGCCGGAGGCGGCACCGACCTCAAGATGTCGGTGGTTCCCTACGTTGCAGCCGTCAACCCGGGCCGGATGAATCTCGGCATGTCGTCGATTGATACGCGCGGCGAGAGCGACTGGCAGGCCCGCAACCTGCGCTGGCGCTGGATCGGCTTCATCCCGAACTGCAACAACGATCCATACTGGGTGCCAGGCCCTCCGGGTGGACCATGGACGCCTCCCGACACCGGCACGCCAGGCAACGGCGCATCCCTACAGGATGCCTTGCGGAAATTTGCCGACATCGGGCGTGAACTGTTCGGCGTGAAGAGCGCTGCAGCCCAGGTCGGAACATATGGCACGCCAAACCGGACGGCACCTTTTTTAGGCAACACCATCACGGTTGATCCGCCATACACAAGCGCTCGCGTCACGGGAAAAGTCCCGGCAGGCTTCAACTACGATGCGACGTGGGCCAAGTGCGTGCTGTCGAATCCCGGCCAGATCGCCAATCTTGACCTGTTCGACGGCATCGCCACGCGCAATGGCCGCGCACAGTGGAAGGGTTGCGTCGAAGCGCGCCCCGAACCCTTCGACGTGACCGATGATCCGCCGACAGCCGGCGACCCGCGCACACGGTTCAGCCCGTATTTCTGGCCCGACGAGCCGGGGCAGGGCAACCGCGGCAACTCGCTGGGCTACGTCAACAACTACATGGATGACGGCACCACGCCCGCACCGTTCAGCAACAATGGTTGGGAATGGGAATGGCAGGCCAACCTGTTCAAGTATGACGGTGTCAACCGCAACGTGAACTTCAGCGAAAACCCGCCCAATACGAGCGGGCCGAACATGGCCTGCCCGGACGAGTTGCTGCGTCTGACCAACAACCGTGCGACGGTGCTCAGCAAGATCAGCGGCCTGAGCCACTGGAACGGCGGCGGCACGATCTCGTCGGAAGGCATCATGTGGGGCTGGCGGACGCTGTCACCGAAGCTGCCCTTCGCCGATGGCGTGCCCTATCGCACGGAAGGCAACAAGAAGGTTCTCGTGGTCATGACCGATGGCGAGAACGAGATCGGCGGCAATAATCCCGGCGGCCCTGTCATGTCGCACTACAACGCTTACGGCTATATGCGCTGGGGCCGCTTCCCTACCGAAAATTTCCAGCGGGCCTCGCAATATCTCGACAGTCGGATGCTGCAGGCCTGCACGAATGCAAAAGCCGAAGGCATACAGGTCATCACCATCCTGTTCCGCGTGAACACCGCAAACTCCCGCAATCTTCTGCGAAGCTGCGCGACGTCCGGCCAATTGTTCTACATTGCCTCCAACACAGCAGAATTGCAGGAGGCTTTCACGAAGATCGCTGAAACGATCGGCAAGATCCGCCTCTCCAAGTGAGAGCGCCCCGCATCTGGCAAAACCCCGGCTTCGTGCCGGGGTTTTCGCATGGTCCTATTGCGAACGGGCCGCACGCGCGGCAAAACGCACGGCTTCTTCTGCCGCCTTGAACAGGGCCTTGGCCTTGTTGATGCACTCCTGATGCTCGGACGCATTGATGGAGTCGTGGACGATCCCGGCACCGGCCTGAACAGACATGACACCGTTCTTGACGATGGCGGTGCGGAGAACGATGCAGGTGTCCATCTCGCCATTCGAGCCGAAATAACCGATGCATCCGCCATAGGCTCCGCGCGCATCAGGCTCCATCTCGTCGATGATCTCCATGGCGCGCACCTTCGGCGCACCGGACACCGTGCCGGCCGGAAAGCCTGAAATCAGGGCATCCAGCGCATCCTTGCCAGGCGCGATCTGGCCCTCGACATTGGACACGATGTGCATCACCTGGCTGTAGCGCTCGATGAAGAAACGGTCCGTCACATTGACGCTGCCGATTGTGGCGACACGTCCCACATCGTTGCGGCCCAGATCCAGCAGCATCAGGTGCTCGGCGCGCTCCTTGGGGTCTGCCAGCAACTCTGTGGCCAGCGCCTCGTCTTCGGATGGCGTCGCGCCGCGTGGCCTTGTTCCGGCGATCGGGCGGATCGTGACCGTGTCATCCCGGAGCCGGACCAGGATTTCCGGGCTTGAACAAACGATCTGGTAATCCACAAAATCGAGATAGCACAGGAAAGGCGCAGGATTGACCCGTCGCAATGCGCGATACAGTGCAAAGGGTGGCAATTCAAACGGCGCATCGAAGCGCTGCGACAGCACCACCTGAAAGATGTCGCCTGCCTTGATGTAGTCC
>JANMHN010000286.1:0-3203 GCA_031375185.1 Allobosea sp.
ACCGTGACCCCGCGCACGGTGGGTCCGAAGAAGTAGGGAGCGCCCGCAGCCCGCGCCTGGTATTCAGGCGTGAGGATACCATCGAGCCATTCGTTGACCAGTTCTGGATGCTGCGTCTTCGCCATGGCCGAAAAGAACGAGATGATGGCGATGGCGCCGGGGGCCGGCATCATGAACCTTATCGGCAGTCCCTTGTCGGCGGCGGCGGCGGTGTTGTTGTTCCAAAGGGGCGCAACAGCGATTTCCTCGCGCTCCAGCATCTGGGTCAGGATCGCCGGCGAGCGCGCCACCTTCGGCTGAAGCTCCTTGAGCTTGTCCCAGCCTGCATCCAGCGCACTTTCCGAGCCGCCGAAACTCTTTGCGGCAATGGCGAGTGTCGCAAGCCCGAGGTTTGACGAGGTCCGCGCGATGCCGACCTTGCCACGCAGATCAGGCCGCCACAGCTCCGCCCAGGTTTTGGGCGGGTTCGGCACAAGCTGGCTGTTGTAGGCGATGCCGATCAGCGAATAGGTGGCGGGGACGCCGAAGCCTTGCGACTTCGCGAGCAGATCGGGGAAAACGTTGCCGATGTTCTTCAACGCGGCGTCATTGCGCCGTCCGATATATCCCTCCGTCACGGCGGTGATGTGGGGCGGTTCGTCGTTCGGCATCGCGTCAAACGGGGAGAACCCCTGCGCGGCCTTGATCTGCGCCACGATGTCCTGGCTGTCGGAGGGTACCAGCCTGACCCTGAGGCCCGGATGTCGGCGCTCCATCTGGTCGCCAAGCCAGCGATGCGGCTCTGACAGCCGCCCCGGATAGCTCACCATCACCAGTTCGCGGGAGACCTGCGCGCGTACGACGGACGGCATGCCCAGCACAAGGCCTGCACTCGCAGCGCTCGTCAGCATCTGGCGGCGATCAAACGTGGTCGGCATGGTGCAATCCTCCCCGGACTGACTAATCTGGATAATGAAAACATGAACGCAGACGATGCCGCATGCTTCGCGTGTCAGCAGATACGGGTCTGTCGGACGAGTTCAGGCAATGCAATGACCTGGCGCGGGCCGCAGCGGCACAAGCGCCGGAAGGCCCGCTGGCGCAGGCCCCGCTGTCAGATCAGCGTTCGGTGGGATGAAGCGATCAGCGCGACATGGGCGCGGCAGGATCGCGAGCGCCCCGACCATGCACGACGCGAACGACACCCACGCTTCGCCTTGCGAGCATGGATGACTGTCTGAAGAGGAGACATTTCGGGCATGCCGTTAAGAGTGTCACGACATCTGCAATCTGCGCAAGACCTTTGTTTGGGCATCCCATGATCGAAATCGAGGCAGGGGCAGCAACCCGCCCACCGCATCGGTTTCAGGTTTGCATGATGCGACCAGCTCAGGGCAAGCTGCGGAAAATGGCCTTGCACATCTGGCTGGCTTTGCCGAAGTTTCCGCATGTTGCTCCCGGCTCGTGTAACAGGCAACCCAGCATGAAAAGACGTGAACAGTGACAACTTTCACCATGACAACCAGCCTGATCAGCGCAGACTGGATTCTCGAGGGCTTCACGTCTGCAGGCGAGCCCATCATCCACCGCGATGCGGCCCTCCTCGTCAGGGACGGGCACGTGGCCGTGATCGGACCTGCTGCGAGCCTGAAGGCAGCCCACCCGGATGCCATGCTGCTTGGCGGCGCGGGCCGCGTCGTCATTCCTGGCCTGGTCAACGCCCACCACCATGTCGGCCTGACCCCGCTGCAGCTTGGCTCGCCTGATCATCCGCTTGAGTTGTGGTTCGCCTCACGGCTTGCACTGCGCGATGTCGATCTGAGGCTCGACACGCTGTTCTCGGCCTTCGAGATGATCGCCAGCGGCGTGACCACGGTGCAGCACCTGCATTCGCGCGCCCCCGGCTCACCCGACGCGGTTGTGGGCGCTGGCAAGACCGTGATGGATGCCTATCGCGAGATCGGCATGCGCGCGTCATATTCCATTGCACTGCGCGACCAGAACCGTCTGGTCTATGAGGATGATGCGGTGTTCACGGCCTCGCTGCCGGAGGCGCTCAAGCCTGACATGGAGGCTTATTTCAAGCGCTTCACCATTCCTCTCGATGACCAGATCGAGATTTTCGAGGCGCTGATGGCGTCAGTGAAGGATGATCCGCGCATCAAGGTGCAGGTCGCGCCCGCCAACCTGCACTGGCTGTCCGACAAGGCACTGGACGTGGCAGGCCAGCTCTCCGAAAAGCACGACGTTCCGATGCACATGCATCTGGTCGAGACACCTTACCAGAAAATCTACGCGCAGCGCCGCACGGGGGGATCCGCGCTGGCGCATCTGGCGCGGATGGGTCTTGCAGGGCCGCGCCTGACCATCGGCCACGGTGTCTGGATGAGCGAAGACGACATCGACCTTTGCGGCGAGACAGGTGCCCATATCTGCCACAACTGCTCGTCGAACTTCCGGCTGAAGAGCGGCATCGCGCCGGTCAACCGCTTCCTCGCCCGCAAGATCCCCGTCGCCATCGGCATCGACGAGGCGGGAATCAACGATGACCGCGACATGCTGCAGGAAATGCGCATGGTGCTGCGCACCCATCGCGAACCTGGCATCGATGCGCCCTTCCCGACGCCTGCGCAGGTACTGCGCATGGCAACCGAACATGGCGCGGCCACCACGCCGTTCGGCGCTGGCATCGGGCGGCTCACGCCCGGCTCGGCAGCCGATCTGGTGATCATGGACTGGAAAACGCTGACACATCCTTATCAGGACAGTGCCTTGTCCGTCATCGACGTGCTGGTGCAGCGGGCGCGGACCAATGCCGTGCAAAGCGTGATGATCGGCGGCGAGGTGGTCTATGCCGATGGATGCTTCACCCGGCTTGATCGCGCAACCGTGCTGGACGAGATCGCGGCCCTGCTGAAGCGGCCTCTCACCGAAGCCGAACACCAGCGGCAGGACCTGTCACGCGCGGTGTTTCCGCATGTGAAAGCCTTTTATGATGGCTGGCTTGATGGCCAAGCCAGCGAGCCGCACACGCGCTACAACAGCCGCAACTGACGACACTGGCAGGCTGTTGAAAAAACACACATGCAATCCGTCATTGCGAGCAGAGCGAAGCAATCCAGCTCTTGGTGACATCATCAAAGGCTGATCGACATGACAAATCAGCATGTTTGATACCGCGTGTGCTGGATTGCTTCGCTCCGCTCGCAATGACGGTTTATGGG
>JANMHN010000300.1:0-2804 GCA_031375185.1 Allobosea sp.
TTCGGGCGGTAGTGAGCATTGGCTGATTCATGCGAGCCACACTAGGCCCGCTCGACCGTACATCCAATTACCTCCGGCTTAATCGACGCCCGCCCGGAACTCCGGGATGGTTGTCCTGTCAACACGAACAAGAGGAGATGAGCATGTCCAGTTCCTTCCAGCCCTCGCCGCTCTTGCGGTATGCCCTCATCGGTGATGCGCTCGCCAGCGGTGCCACCGGCCTGCTGCTCGCGGGCGGCGCAGGATTTCTCACAGGACTGCTTGGCCTGCCCGAGCAACTGATGCGTTATGCCGGCCTCTTCCTGCTGCCCTATGCTGCGGTCGTGGCTTATGTCGGCACGCGCGCGACGGTGTCCAGTGGCGCCATCTGGGTGATCATCGCGGTCAACGCCATCTGGGTGATTGAGAGCATCATGTTGCTGATCGCCGGCTGGGTTGCGCCGACGACACTTGGCGTCGCCTTTGTTGCCGCCCAGGCGCTGGTCGTGGCTGCCTTCGCGGAGGCCCAGTTCATCGGGCTACGCAAGAGCCGGTCTGAGTCGCTGGTCGAGGCCTGAGCCATGGCCAGCAACACAAGTCCAAAGCCGGCCTATGCCATCGCCCGGCTCTGGAATATCCGGCTGGGGCCTGACATCGTCGAGTACCTCAACCGGATCGACACGACGCCCCAGCCGTTTGGCGGTCGCTTCATCGTGCATGGCCCTGTCATCGAACGCGCCGCGGCCGAGACATGAGAGGATCATGACAATGCTGAACGTTATCGGATGGGCCGCCATCGGCATGGTCATCGCCGTCTGCGTTCCCGTTGCCTATGCAGCCACAAAACCGGATGGCTTGCGCGCCGCACGTTCGCTTGTCATCGCGGGGACGCCCGGCCGCTTGCTCCCCATGATCAACGATCTGCGCGAATTCACCGAGATCATTCCGCATTGGGATGATGATCGATCAAAACAAGATAGAGCATTGCATACACACCAAACCGGTACCGACCCCCGCCTTCGCGGGGGCATGCTTTTGTGCGCAGGCTCTAGCCCGTCAGGATCGGCCGCAGCGCCGCGATTTCGTCGGCGATAAAGGCGAAGAAAGCCGAAACTGCGGGCGTCTTGCGGGCATCGGGATGAGCCAGGATGCGCCAGCTGCGCGTCAGCTCGGGCACGTGGTCGAAGAGCCGCACGAGGTCCGGCTCCGAATTGCCCAATGCGATCGGCATCGGAACGACAGCGGCACCGGATTTCGCCACGGAGACGAGCCCGAGCACGCTGCTGACGCGGGCCGCGATGGCGGCAGATGGCGCGATCCCGGCCAGCCAGACAGCGGCCCGGTTGGTCGCCATGGGACCATCGAAGCCCACCACGGCATGCCGGTTCAGGTCGGCCAGGCTTTCGGGCCTGCCGTGCTTCTCGACATATGTCCGGCTCGCATAGACCGACCAGATCGAGTCCGCGATCTTGCGCCCGACGAGGACCGCATCATCCGTGTCGCCGGACCTCAGCGCAACGTCCGCCTCGCCTTTGGCGAGGTCGACATACTTGTCGCTCATCACGAACTCCACGCGCAGTCCGGGATGGCGCGCATAGAATCGCTCCAGCAAACTGGACTTGATGATGCGAACCATCACGGGCTCGGGGCACGTCACCCTGATGACGCCGATCTCGACGCGGTCGAGCGTGATCTTTCGCTCGCCAAGCGCGATGGCGGCGCGTTCGAGATCCTCGGCATAGGGCAACATCTCCTCGCCGAAGGCGGTCAGACGGTATCCGGTGGAACTCCGCGTGACGAGATCGCGACCGATGGCACGTTCCAGTTCTGCGATGCGGCGTTGCACCGTAGACTGGCTGATGCCCAAGGCCTTTCCAGCGGCCAGCGTGCTGCCGTGCCGCGCGACCGCCAGGAAATACTTCACATCATCCCAAACGAACATCATGGCACTATGCACTTCTGACTAGCGGTCGCGCAAGCTTGCGGCTCCCGGACGACCTCTGCGGGGCGTACCTTCCCGCATTGGGGACTGTCTCAGCGGGCTTGGCCCGCCGGACAGAGACGCATCGTCACGAACCAAGGAGGACCAATCCATGACAACCCGAACCCGCATCGTCATTGGCACCCTGGCGGCGCTCACGCTGGCGCAAGCCTCCTTCACATCCGTGAAAGCGCAGGGCTGTCCCGGCCCGCTGAAAATCGTCGTGGCCTTTCCGCCGGGCTCTCCGGATGATGTGATCGCGCGCATCCTGGCACAAAGGCTTGGTGCTTCGGGCGACGTCGCCATCGTCGAGAACATGCCGGGCGCCAGCGGCAAGATCGGCACCGCGGCTGTCGCCCGGGCGGCAGCGGATGGCTGCACGCTTCTTGTGGCGAACGCCAATGCGACGCTGCATGCCGCGGGCGCAGCCAAGACGCCATACGACATTAGGGCGAGCTTTGCACCGATTGCCTTCCTCATCGAAGCTCCCGAGACGATCTCGGTCCATCCGGCCTTGCCCGCCAGGACCATGCCCGAGCTTGTGGCTTTGCTGAAGGCGAACCCCGGCAAGTATGCCTATGCCAGCCCCGGCTTCGCTTCCACGCCGCATCTGGCGGGAGAAAGCCTGTTCCGCAACACGCTGGGGCTCGACATCACGCATGTGCCGCACCAGGGAGGCCCGCCCGCCGTGAATTCGACCATGGGTGGCCACACCCAGATCGTGCATCTCACATTGCCGGTGGTTGCAAGTGCTGTGAAGGACGGCAGGCTCCGCATGCTGGCCGTCGCTGATAAACGCCGCCACCCGATGTTCCCGGATGTTCCAACATTGGCTGAAGCCGGC
>JANMHN010000363.1:0-2293 GCA_031375185.1 Allobosea sp.
GACCTGTTCGGCGGGCCTGCGCGCGTCCTGCGCGGGACGGCTGCAGGGCTGGACATCCTGGCGCTTGATGCGCCCCATCTGTATGACAGGCCCGGCAATCCTTATCTGGGGCCTGACGGACGGGACTGGCCAGATAATGCCATCAGGTTTGCAGCACTTGGTGCCACCGGTGCCAGCATCGGGCGCGGCGCGGTCAAGGGTCTCATGCCGGACATCGTCCATGCCCATGACTGGCAGGCCGGCCTGACCGCAGCCTATCTTGCGTATGGCGGCCCGAAGCCACCTCCAACCGTCTTCACCGTCCACAATCTGGCCTTTCAGGGACAGTTTCCGCCTTCCCTGCTGCCGCAGCTTGGGCTGCCCGCTTCCGCATTGCGCTATGACGGCATCGCGCATCATGGCCAGATCGGCTATCTCAAGGCGGGGCTTCAGCTTTCAACGCATGTCACGACCGTCTCGCCAACCTATGCCCGTGAAATCCGCACAGAAGCCGGCGGCATGGGCCTTGACGGGCTGCTGGCCTACAGGGGCAGCGCTGTTTCGGGCATCCTGAACGGCATCGACACGGAGGTCTGGAACCCTGCGACCGACAAGCTGATCGCAAAGGGCTATGAGCCGGGCCATCTGAAAGCCAAGGCCGCGAACAAGACAGCGTTGCAGCGCTATTTCGGGCTTGCCGAGGAAACCGGGACGCCCCTGTTCGGCGTGGTCAGCCGCTTGTCCTGGCAAAAGGGGCTCGATCTTCTGCTCGAAGCCTTGCCAGCCATTCTGCAGAACGGTGCGCAGCTTGTCGTCCTGGGGTCCGGCGATGTCGGGCTTGAACAGGGTTTTCGCTCCGCGGCGTCAGAGAACCCCACGCGCATCGGCTGCCGGATCGGCTATGACGAGGCGCTGGCCCATCTCGTGCAGGCGGGCTGCGATGCCCTCATCGTGCCGTCGCGTTTCGAGCCTTGCGGACTGACACAGCTCTGCGCCCTGCGCTATGGCACGATTCCGGTCGTGGCCAGGGTGGGCGGCCTGGCCGACACGGTGGATGACATGCAGACAGGCATCGTGTTCGACGATCCCAGCGCCAGAGGCTTGTCAGAGGCGCTGATGCGGGCCATCAGGCTTTACCAGTCACCCCGCGCCTTCGCGGCGATGGTGCGCAAGGCCATGGCGCGTGATGTCTCATGGACGCAGCCCGCGCGCAACTACGCCACTCTATACCGCATACTTGTTGCGGCCTGAATTCGGAGCCCTGCATGATACACACCGTCTCCACCACGCCCATTGCTGGCCAGAAGCCCGGAACCTCGGGCCTGCGCAAGAAAGTGCCAGAATTCCAGGCCCCGCATTATGTCGAGAATTTCGTGCAGTCGGTGTTCGACAGCATCGGGGACATCGGGGGCCAGACCCTCGTGGTCGGGGGTGACGGGCGCTATTTCAACCGCGAGGTGATCGCCACCGTCATCCGCATGGCCGCAGCCAACGGTTTCGGGCGTCTGATCATCGGGCAAGGCGGCATCCTGTCGACACCGGCCGCCTCTCACCTGATCAGGAAGCGCAAGGCCTTCGGCGGCCTGATCCTCTCCGCCAGCCACAATCCGGGTGGGCCGGATGGGGATTTCGGCATCAAGTACAACACCGGCAATGGCGGACCGGCATCCGAGAAGATCACCGATGCGATCTTCGCGCGCACGAAGAGCATCGACCGCTACCTGATCGCCGATGCCACCGACATCGACCTGGACCGCACCGGCCATGTGCAGGTGCCCACAGCCGATGGGCATATGGTTGTCGAGATCGTCGATCCGGTCAGCGATTATCAGCAACTGATGCAAACCCTGTTCGACTTTGACCGCATCCGCGCCGCGATCAAGGGCGGCATGCGCATGCGCTTTGATGCCATGTCGGCTGTCACCGGCCCCTATGGCCATGCGATCTTGGAGCAGGCGCTGGGTTTTCAGGTCGGCACTGTCGAGAACGGCGTGCCCCTGCCCGATTTCGGTGGTCATCACCCTGACCCGAACCTTGTCCACGCCAAGCATCTGCTCGATCTGGCAATGTCGCCCCACTCGCCCGACCTGTGCGCCGCATCCGATGGCGACGGCGACCGCAACCTGATCATCGGGCGGGGCCAATTCGTCACGCCGTCGGACAGTCTCGCGATCCTTGCTGCCAATGCGCATCTCGCACCGGGCTATGCCAAGGGTCTTGCCGGGATCGCGCGCTCGATGCCCACGAGCCAGGCGGCGGACCGGGTGGCGGCGAAGCTCGGCATCCCCTGTTTCGAGACGCCGACCGGCTGGAA
>JANMHN010000372.1:0-2284 GCA_031375185.1 Allobosea sp.
CGACATGGTCCTGCTCGATGCGCGTGATTCGGTCGAGGCCATCCGTCTTCGCCCACCGCGGCTCGCCGTCATCAAGTCCGGGCGCGTCATTGCCCGGTCTATGCCGCGCCAAAGCACACTGGCGCTGCCAGGGCGGCCAGACGGGGTTTTGCCCGCAGCCTATGCGCCGAAACTTGCCGACAATGGGTCAGGCCAACCGAACTGATCACAGCCGATGTGATCACGACGTCCGAACGACAACGATGTTGGGGGTAGTGGCGGAGACGATGGGATTCGAACCCATGATACCCGTTTCCAGGTATGCTCATTTAGCAAACGAGTGCCTTCAGCCGCTCGGCCACGTCTCCGTCTGACGGTGTATGCCGTTGGCGTGGCGATTTGGCAAGCGCTTTGGCTCACCTGCCGCGCGAACCTGACGGGCCGGTTGTCTGGCTGTCCGCTGCCATTTGGCACCCGGATCCTGAGGGATGCAGCGCGCACAAATGCGGCGGTCTATTGACGCAGCGCTGAAAATCGGGATGACCATGATCTTGGTTTCAAACGCAACCGGATGAGCACGACCACAAGCGTGCATATCTTGAGAACATGCGTTGGCTGACTTCAGGAACGTTCCGACAGGAGGAGACACCATGACCATCACCCGCCGCCAGTTTGGCGCGACTGCCGCCGCCGCTGCGACCACCCTTGCCATGCCCGGCCTGATCACGGGCGCTCGGGCGCAGGCCGTGGTCACGCTGAAGCTGCACCATTTCCTGCCTCCCGTCTCGAACGCGCATGCCAAGCTGCTGGCGCCATGGGCGAAGAAGGTCGAGGCTGACAGCCAGGGCAGGATCAAGATCGACATCTTCCCGGCCATGCAGCTTGGCGGCACGCCGCCGCAACTGTTCGACCAGGCGCGCGACGGCGTGGCGGACATTGTCTGGACCCTTCCGGGCAACACGCCCGGCCGCTTTCCCTCGACCGAAGTGTTCGAGCTTCCGTTCATCGCCTCCAGGCGCGGCATCGTGAACGCCCGCGCCGCGCAGGAATTCGCCGACACCCACCTCAAGGACGAGGTGAAGGACGTGAAGATGCTGGCCTACTGGGCCCATGATGCCGGCGTCATCCACGCCAGCAGGGCCGTGCGCACCATGGATGACCTCAAGGGCCTGAAGCTGCGCAACCCGACACGGCTGGCGGGTGAAGCGCTCAAGGCGCTGGGCGCAACCTCTGTCGGCATGCCGATCCCGCAGGTGCCGGAAAGCCTGGCCCAGCGCGTCATCGACGGCGCGGTCATCCCCTGGGAGGTCGTGCCGGCGGTGAAGGTGCAGGAACTGGTGAAGTTCCACACCGAGATTCCCGGCTCGCCGACGCTTTACACGGCCAGCTTCTTCCTGGCGATGAACAAGGCGAAGTACGACGGTATGCCAGCCGACCTGCGTGCCGTCATCGACGCCAATTCAGGCCAGGCTTTCGCCGCCATGGCTGGCCCGATGTGGGACAACGAGGCGGTGGCGGTGTCGGCCATGGTCCGCGCCCGCGCCGGCAACACCATCAGCAGCATTACCGAAGAGGAAAAGGCCAAATGGGTTGCCGCGACGCTGCCGGTTCATGCGGCCTGGATCGAACAGGTCAAGGCCAAGGGGCTTGATGGGGCAAAACTGATTGCCGACGCCAAGGCATTGGTGGCGAAATACGAGGCGGCGAGCTGAGGGCTGTTATCTCCCGCAGAGGTTGTGGTGTCATCCCCGGCAACGCCACAGGCGTTGGGAAGGGGATCCAAAGTCTACCGCGCAAATGGATCCCCTTCCCGGCCCTTTGGGCCGCCGGGGATGACACCGCCGCACTTGTCAGCGTGCATCATCTGCGTGCAAACTGCTCCAATTCCAGGCCAGAATGAACCCTACCGCCCCACCGCAACCCCCATCCCCCCCGCTGATCGAGCGGATCGCCGGGCCTATCGCGATCTTTGGCGGCATGCTGGCTCTTGGCGTCGCCGGGCTCGTCGTGGTCAGCGTGCTGGGCCGCTGGCTGTTCTCCGCGCCTGTCGAGGGCGATTTCGAGTTCGTGAAGATGGCCACCGCCATCGCGGTGTTTGCCTACTTGCCCTACACGCAGGCGCGGCGCGGTAACATCATGGTGGACACGTTCACCGGCTGGATGAGCACCAGAGTGCAGAATGACCTCGATGCGTTCTGGGATCTGGCCTATGCCGGGTTCATGGCCGTGTGTGCCTATGGCCTGTTCAACGGCGCGCACGATGCGCTCCGGACCGGGGAGACCACCATGCAGCTTCAGCTTTCGG
>JANMHN010000191.1:0-16272 GCA_031375185.1 Allobosea sp.
CTGATCAGCATCTGCGGCGAGGAAAGCGCGGGCACAGGCTCTGACCATGTGCGCGAGAAGGACGGGCTCTGGGCCGTGCTGCTCTGGCTCGACATCCTCAGCGCCAGGAAGCAGGGCGTCGCGCAGATCGTGCAAGAGCACTGGACCACCTATGGCCGCAACTACTATGCGCGCCATGACTATGAGGAGGTCGCCAGCGACGGTGCAAACGCCCTTGTCGCACGGTTGCGCACAATGCTGCCGGACCTGAAAGGCAAGAGCTTCGGCGCGCTCGCCATCGCGCAAGCCGATGATTTCGCCTACCACGACAGCGTCGATGGCTCGATGTCGCGGCAGCAGGGCATGCGCCTCATGATGGAAGATGGCTCGCGCATCGTCTACCGCCTGTCCGGCACCGGCACGGCGGGAGCGACCTTGCGCGTCTACATCGAACGTTTCGAGCCTGATCCTGCCCGCCATGGTCTTGGGACGGACACGGCATTGGCCGATCTGGTGACGCTGGCTGGCCATATCGCGCAGATCGCGCACCATACGGGCCGCAATACGCCATCTGTCATCACCTAGTGAGGGCTCCTGTGCTCATCGTCACCGGTTCATGGGGTGTCATCCCCGGCGACGCGGCACGCGTCGGGAAGGGGATCCATCACGTTGAAGGTTATGGATCCCCTTCCCGATCCTGCGGATCGCCGGGGATGACACCGCAATGGCACTGGTTCGGCCATGCCAGCCATTGAGTTGACGATCACCGCCGGCTCGCCGGAGCCGCATGGCGTTACGATCTGTGGCGATGGCATCAATGTCGCGGTGTTTTCCGCACATGCGACAGCGATCATGCTGTGCCTGTTCAGTGAAGACGACCGCGAAATCGCGCGGCTGGCCTTGCCCGAGCGCACCGGCGACATTTTCCATGGCCATGTCGCAGGCGTTGCGCCCGGCATGCGCTACGGCCTCCGGGCGCATGGGCCGTTCGAGCCGCGCGCAGGCCACCGCTTCAATGCGCACAAGCTCCTGCTTGATCCGCACGCCGCCGAGATCGACAGGCCGTTCGTGCTGCATCCGTCCATGTTCGCCTATCGGCCAGGCGGACCTGACGCGGACCTCAGCTTCGACGACACCGACAGCGCGCCGTTCATGCCGAAGGGCATTGTCTGCGCTCCCCGAGAGCTGCTTCGCCCCCGGCCTCTCGCACCATGGAACCGCACGGTCCTGTATGAATTGCATGTGCGCGGCTTCACGAAGCTGCATGGGGAGGTGCCATCCGCCTTGCGCGGAACGTTCGCGGGCCTGGCCCACGAAGCTCCTCTCGCTCACCTCAAGACCCTTGGCATCACCAGCGCTGAGCTGATGCCCTGCGCGGCATGGCTGGACGAGCGGCATCTGCCGCCGCTCGGACTGACGAATTACTGGGGCTACAACCCGGTGGCCTTCGGTGCGCCCGACCCGCGCCTCAGCCCCGGTGGCTGGGACGAGGTGCGCGCCAGCGTCGCAACGCTTGCCGAAGCGGGCATCGAGACCCTGATCGACGTGGTGCTGAACCATTCCGGCGAAGGGGACGAACTTGGCCCAACCGTTTGCCTGCGCGGGCTGGACAATGCCAGCTACTACCGGCTCGACCCCGCCAATCCGCGCCATTATGCCAATGATGCAGGCTGCGGCAACACGCTGGCGCTGGAACGGCCAGCACCGCTCAGGCTCGCCATGGACAGCCTGCGCCGCTTCGCCGAACAGGGCGGGGTCCACGGCTTCCGCTTCGATCTCGCCACCACACTGGGCCGCCGGGCTGATGGCTTTGACCCTGAGCATCCCCTGCTTCTCGCGATCCAGTCAGACCCGGTCCTTGGCCGGCTCAAGCTCATTGCCGAACCGTGGGACATCGGCATGGGCGGCTACCAGCTCGGGCAGTTTCCGCCCGGCTGGGGTGAGTGGAACGACCGCTACCGCGACACCGCCCGCCGGTTCTGGCGCGGCGACCACGGCATGCTGGGCGAGATGGCGACAAGACTGGCCGGATCGGCTGATGTGTTTGCGCACCGCAATCGCCCGCTCTCGCGCGGTGTCAACTTCATCACCGCGCATGATGGCTTCACGCTGGCGGACCTCGTCAGCCACGAGGCGAAGCACAATCTTGCCAATGGCGAGCACAACCGGGATGGCACGGATGCCAACCATTCGTGGAACCATGGCACGGAAGGCGAAAGCGACAACCCCGAGATCCAGTCGACCCGCAAGCGAGATGTCCGGGCGCTGCTGGCCACGCTGCTGCTCTCACGGGGCACGCCGATGCTGGCCATGGGAGACGAGCTGGGCCGCAGCCAGGGCGGCAACAACAATGCCTATGCGCAGGACAACGCGACCTCATGGCTTGACTGGAGCACGGCAGATGCGGGTCTGATCGCGCACACGCGTGATCTGATCAGGGCGCGCCTTGGCCATGCCGCGCTGTGGCGTGACAAGCCACTGACCGGGCACCCGGCCGATGACAGCGGCCAGCCCGATGCGAGGTGGCTGCGGGCCGATGGCACCGACATGACATCGCAGGACTGGGCAGAGGCTGGCAACCAGTTGTTGATCGTCCAGCTTCGCGAGGGACATGACCAGGCGCTGATCATCATGAACGGGGGGGCGGAACCCGTCGTGGTGACGCTGCCCGAGCCTGAACCGGACCATGTCTGGACGGTCATGGACGGCGCTATGATGGACGGCCCTGCCATGGCGGGTGACGAGGCCGAGTGCCCGGAAAGGACGGTGTGGCTGTTCACGCTGACGCGTCGCCCTGACAAACGGCGCAAGGCGGGGATTGACCCGGCCATCCTGTCCAGGCTGGCCAGCGTTGCCGGAATCGCGCCTGACTGGTGGGATGTCGGCGGCCAGCGCCATGAGGTGACGCCGGATGTGCAGATCGCACTCCTGAAAGCGATGCGCCTGCCGGTATCATCGAGCACCGATGCGCGCGCGCATCTGGGTGCGTTCTCGGCGGAACAGGTCAGGCGTGCGTTGCCTGTCACCCATGTGGTCAGGACCGGTGCCACGTGGACCCTCGATCTAGCGGGGCAGGATGCCAAGCGGCGCATGCTGCGGCTGGACGACGGGAACGGTGCGATCCACGAGATCGCCATTCAGCCCGGCGAGGGACAACCTGTGCATGGAACGGCCCCTGATGGCCGCCCCTTGCATCGGCAACGTGTGATCTTGCCAGCCATGGCGGCGGGCCGCTATCACGCGGTGCTTGACGGGCATGATGACGAGCCTTGTCATCTGGTTGTCGCGCCGCAGCGCTGCTGGGAGCCTCCGGCGTTGGCTGAGCGGCGCTTCGGGCTGGCTGCCCATCTTTACACGCTGAGACGCGATGGCGATCAGGGCATCGGTGATTTCACCACGCTTGCCGCATTCGGTGCGGCGGCTGCCGCTGCTGGCGCTGTCACGGTCGGGCTCAACCCTATGCACGCTCTGTTCGATACCGACCGCGAGCGCGCCAGCCCTTACCATCCCAGCGACCGGCGATTTCTGGACCCGATCTATATCGACGTCACGACCGGCTTTTTCACGGCGTTGCCAGGTGTTCGCACCGCTCTCGCAAGTCATGAAACCCTGTTCAGGCGACGTTCGGAGCAAGCCCAGGTTGACTATCCCGCGATCTGGCGGGCAAAGCGGCACATCCTCCGTCTTGCCTTCGAGGCCTTCGAGGCAAGCGACAACGCCGATCTTTCCGACATGCGCAACCAGTTCAGCCAGTTTGTGCAGGCTGGCGGGCAGGATCTTGAGCGGTTTGCAGCCTTCGAGGTGATCAGTGCGCGGCAGGACGGCCGCAACTGGCAACGCTGGCCTGCTTCGCTCAGGGCCGCAGAACCGGAGGCGTTGCGCAAGGCACTGGCCGGGCATGCGCCGGATGTCCGCCTCGTGCAGTTTCAGCAATGGCTGGCAGAGCGCGACCTTGCGCGCGCCAGTGACAAGGCCGGGCTGCACCTCGGATTTTACCGTGACCTCGCCGTGGGATCGGCCCCGGACGGGGCGGAGGCATGGGCCTGCCAGGACATCTTCGCCACAGGCGTGTCCATCGGTGCCCCACCAGATCCGTTCTCGGTGGAGGGCCAGGTCTGGAGCCTGCCAGCTCCTGATCCGGCTGCGATCCGGCGGGACGGCTACCGGAGCCAGAGCACCTTGCTCAAGGCCAACATGCGCCAGGCCGGAGCCTTGCGGATCGATCACGCCATGGGCCTGTCACGCCTGTTCTGGGTGCCGGACGGGGCACGCGCCAGCGAAGGGGCCTATGTCGGATACCATCTTCAGGAGCAACTCGGCGTACTGGCCATGGAAAGCCAGACCGCGCGCTGCATCATCATCGGCGAGGATCTGGGAACCGTGCCCCATGGTTTCCGGCAGGCCATGGCGGAAGCGGCCGTTCTTTCCTACAAGGTGCTGGCACTGGAGCGGGAAGGCGAGCATTTCGTGCCGCCCTCAAGCTATCCGCATCTGGCGGCGGCCTGTGCCGGCACACATGACCTGCCGACGCTGGCGGGCTGGTGGGAAGGGCATGACATTGCCGAAAGGGAGGCCATGGGACTTCTCACGGCGGACGCCGCAGCCCATGCGCGGCAGGAACGGGCGCGCGACAAGGACCGGCTGCTGGACGGGATGCGGCAAGCCGGGCTGGAACCTGACCCGGCAGACAGGTTCGAGCCTGCCCTCAATGCGTTGATCCACCGCTATCTGTCGGATGCACCCAGTGCGCTGATGCTGGTGCAGGCAGACGATCTTGTGGCTGAAACCACGCGCATCAACCTGCCCGGCACGGACCGCGAGCGGCCAAACTGGCGGCGCAAACTGAGGCTTTCCGCCCTTGAGACTCTGGCCAGCCCGCTGGCACGCCTCATTCTCCATGCCATACGCCATCGCAGCACGACATGACGCCGGACCACACGGCAATGGTCCGTCTCTTGCTTGAGACGACCCGTGCCGTCTCGCCCAAACCTGCCCATGCCTCCTGATCTCCCCCGGACTGAACCCCTGCGGGCGGAAGCCTTGCGCCGCGAAGCGCTGCGGATCGCGCTTGTTGACGACAACCCGGTCAGGGCTGCCATTCTCGAGGAAGGCCTGCGCGAGGCGGGCCACAGCGACATCACACGGCTGACCACCTCGCCGACGCTGCTGCGCGAGTTGTCGGGACTGGACCCTGACATGGTGATCATCGACCTGGCCAATCCGAGCCGCGATTCACTGGAGCAGATGTTCCAGATCAGCCGCTCGGTGCCCCGCCCGGTGGCGATGTTCGTGGACCATTCCGACACCAGTATGATCGAGGCGGCCGTCGAGGCGGGGGTTTCGGCCTACATTGTCGATGGCCTCAAGAAGGAGCGTATCAAGGCCATTCTCGACATGAGCATCAGCCGGTTCAATGCCTTCAGCCGCCTCAAGACCGAACTGGCGCAGGCCCGCACCGAGCTGGACGAGCGCAAGACGGTGGAGCGCGCAAAGGCCATCCTGATGCAGCGGCGGGGGATCCAGGAGCCTGAAGCATATGCCTTGCTGCGCCGCACGGCGATGAACGAGAACAGGCGGATCATCGATGTCGCCCAGTCGATCCTGACAGCAGCCGAGTTGCTCAAATGAACGGACAGACCAGACCGCTTCCCGTCACGGTCGGCTTCGTGCCGCTGATCGATGCGGCCCTGCTGGTCGTGGCCCGCGAAGAGGGATTCGCCGCGATGGAGGGGCTTGACCTCACCCTGGTCAGGGAAGGCTCTTGGGCCGCCATCCGCGACAAGCTGAATGTCGGCCTGTTCGATGCGGCGCACATGCTGGCTCCTGCCGCGATCGCGTCCACGCTTGGCCTTGGGCACCTTCAAGTGCCTCTGATCGCACCGTTGGCGCTCAACCTGGACGGCAACGCGATCACTGTCTCGACTGCGCTGGCCGCTGAACTTGAGGCCCTGATCGGGCCAATGAAGGCCGCCGTGTCGCCCGTCCAGACCGCCCATGCACTCGCCGACGTCATGGGCCGCCGCGCAACGGACGGCCATGACCCGGTCACGGTTGGTGTGGTGTTCGGCTTTTCGTGTCATCTTTACCAGATGCAAGCCTGGCTCGGCAGTGGCGGCATCGACCTTGAACGCGACACGCGGCTGGTCGTCATTCCGCCGCCGCTGATGGTGGAGAGCCTCAAGGCCGGGCTGGTCGACGTGTTCTGCGCAGGCTCACCCTGGAACAGGCTGGCGGAGGCTGCAGGCGCCGGCAAGGTGCTGCATCCATGCGCCAGCTTCATGCCTGACTGCCCTGAAAAGCTGCTGGTGCTGAGGCAGGACAGGGAAGGCGCCCCTTGGCTGGCCGGGCTGATCAGGGCCATCGTCAGGGCATCACTCTGGGCTGCGGAGCCCGGCAACCTGCGTGTGCTGGCACGGCATCTTGCCAGACCCGACTATATCGGCGCCCCTGTCGGCGTGATCGAGGCGGTCCTGGCAGGTGATGCGCCGACACTGTTCAGCGCTGCCCCGACACACTGGATCAGGCTTGACCAGGAAGCGACCCTTCCCGCCACATCACGGCTCAAGACCGTTTTCGACATGATGATCGATGCGGGACAGGTCGGGACGGACACGGGACTCTGGACCAGGGCCATGGGCATCGCACGCCCCGATCTTTATGCGAAAGCACTGGCCGGAACACTCAACCGCACCTGACAGGCCCGCTGTCCTGGCTCGCGGCAGCGCCTGCCTAATCATGAGGCAGTCTCATGATATGATGCTCTTTTTTGCAGCGCTGGGTGAGCGCAGGCTGCGGCGCATATTGAAAGCCTGATGATTCATCCGTTCTGAAATGGACTTGCCCATGTTGCCGGGCGCAAACGGCGGTTGGCACAGGCCTTGCCTTACCAGACTTCGCAAGACGCATGTCATCGCAGTCTTGCAACGCGAATGTGGAGCCCAACGACGGGTTCCGTCGGCAAGGCTGCCGTGGGCACGGGCGCTTTCAGGCGCACAGCATCACGCAGCCTTTTTTGTTTTCATCATGACCCTTCGCCGCTCCAGTGCGCGAAACAACGATCAGGCTTGAAAATGACCAGGAAAATGCCTTCTTTGCCGACCAAAGCGTCATCAGGAACACTTGATCGCAGAATGGTGCTGAAAGGGGCCGCTGGCGCTGCAAGCCTGTTCGCTGCAACCCGCCTGGCCCTGCCCGGCGGCGCATTCGCGCAAGGCACAGGCCCCGAGGTCAAGGGCACGAAGCTCGGCTACATCGCCCTGACGGATGCGTCGCCTCTGATCATCGCCAAGGAGAAGGGTTTTTACACCAAGCACGGCCTTCCGGACATGGACATCTCGCGGCAGGCGTCCTGGGGTGCCACGCGCGACAACATCGCACTCGGTGTCGCCCGCAACGGCATTGACGGCGCGCATGTCCTGCGACCCAAAGTGCATATGTACACTGCTGGCACCGTGACGGCGAACAACGTGCCGGTGCCGATGTACAACCTGCTGAACCTCAACGAGGACTGCCAGGGGATCTCGGTCTCGAATGAATACAAGGATCTCGCTATCGGGCTGAACGCCGCGCCGCTGAAGGCCGCGTTCGAACGCAAGAAAGCCGCCGGCAAGGAACTCACCGCCGCGATGACCTTTCCGGGCGGCACCCATGATCTCTGGATCAGGTACTGGCTGGCAGCGGGCGGAATCGACCCCGACAACGACATCAAGGTGATTGTCGTGCCACCGCCGCAGATGGTGGCGAACATGAAGGTCGGCAACATGGACGTGTTCTGCGTGGGCGAGCCGTGGAACGAGCAACTCGTCAATCAGGACATCGGCTACACGGCCTGCACGACCGGCGAACTCTGGAACAGGCACCCCGAGAAGGTGCTCGGCATGCGCACCGACTTCGTCGACAAGAACCCCATTGCGACACAGGCCATGCTGATGGCCGTGATGGAGGCGCAGATGTGGTGCGAAAAGGCCGAGAACAAGCAGGAAATGGCCGAGATCGTCAGCCGTCGCCAATGGTTCAACGTGCCTGTGACCGACATCATCGGGCGTATCAAGGGCGAGATCAATTACGGCCTCGGCCGCAAGGTCAACGACCCGAAGCTGGCGATGAAGTTCTGGGGCGAGAACGGCTCCGCCTCGTACCCCTGGAAGAGCCTGGACACGTGGTTCGTGACCGAAAACATGCGCTGGAACAAGTTTCCGATCAACACCGACATCAAGGCGCTGGTCGACCGCACCAACCGCGCAGACCTGTGGAGCGCCGCTGCCAAGACACTGGGCATAGCGGGTGCGCCAACCGGCGATTCGCGCGGCGTCGAGACCTTCTTCGACGGCGTCACGTTCGATCCGGCCAAGCCGATGGACTATCTCAAGTCCCTGAAGATCAAGCGCGCAGGCGCGTGATGCTCGCATATCCCGTTTGACCAGAAAGGCTGCTCCATGGCCCTTGCCAATCTCAAGATGGATGAACCCGGCGCTCCGGTGCAGGCAGCGAAGGCAGCCGTGGCGAAAGCCATGTTGCCTGTGGCCGAAGTGATTGTTCTGAAACCTGTCGGCGACAGCAAGTGGTCCGGGCGTGCGAGGCGTTTCGGCACCTGGGCTCTGGTCAGTGTCATTCCGCCGCTCCTGACCGTGGCTTTCCTGCTGCTGCTCTGGCAGATCGCATTTTCAGGCCCCGGCGCGACCCTGCCGCCGCCCACCAAGGTCTGGTCAGAGGCCAAGGATCTGATCATGGAGCCGTTCTACTGGGCCGGGTCGCAGGATATCGGGCTTGGCTGGCGTGTGCTCACCTCGCTGCAGCGCGTCACCATCGGGTTTGGCCTTGCCGCCGTGGTTGGCATCGCGGTCGGCTCGATCATCGGCCAGTCGGTCTGGGCCATGCGCGGGCTTGATCCTGTGTTCCAGATCCTGCGCACGGTGCCCCCTCTCGCCTGGCTGCCGATCTCGCTGGCCGCTTTCCGCGATGCGAATCCCTCGGCCATCTTCGTGATCTTCATCACGGCGATCTGGCCCGTGATCATCAACACCGCCGTCGGCATCCGCAACATCCCGCAGGATTACCGGAATGTGGCCGCCGTGCTGCGCCTCAACTCGCTGGAGTTCTTCTTCAAGGTCATGCTTCCTGCGGCCGCGCCCTACATCTTCACGGGTCTGCGTATCGGCATCGGCCTGTCATGGCTGGCGATCGTGGCGGCTGAAATGCTGACGGGCGGTGTCGGCATCGGTTTCTTCATCTGGGATGCGTGGAATTCCTCGCGCCTGTCCGACATCGTCGTCGCGCTGCTTTACATCGGTTTTGTCGGGTTCGTGCTCGACAAGCTGGTGGCGGCACTCGGCAACATCGTCACCCGCGGCACAGCAGCGTCTTGAAAAGGAGCAGCGCCATGACGAGCCAGAACACGGCAGGCAGACACACGGCTGGCGGGAACATGACAGGCCAGGCGGCAAGGCAGCCCTATCTCAAGCTCGATCACATCGGCAAGAGCTTCCAGCGCGGCTCGAGCAGCACCGAAGTGCTGTCAGACATCAACCTCGCCATCCACCATGGCGAGTATGTCGCGATCATCGGGCATTCGGGTTGCGGGAAATCCACGCTGCTGAACATCATCGCGGGTCTCACGCCGGTGAGCCATGGCGCGGTGCTGCTCGAGAACCAGGAGGTCAACAGCCCCGGCCCCGACCGCGCGGTCGTGTTCCAGAACCATTCGCTGCTGCCATGGCTGACCGTTTACGAAAATGTCGCGCTGGCCGTGAACAAGGTGTTCGGCGCCAAGAAAAACAAGGCCGAGCGCGACGAGTGGATCAGGCACAACCTTGCGCTGGTCCACATGACTCACGCACTCGACAAGCGCCCATCCGAGATTTCCGGCGGGATGAAGCAGCGCGTCGGAATCGCGCGCGGGCTCGCCATGGAGCCGAAGATCCTGCTGCTGGACGAGCCTTTCGGCGCACTCGACGCGCTGACGCGTGCCCACCTCCAGGATTCGGTGATGGACATCCACAGCCGCCTGAAGAACACGATGATCATGATCACGCACGATGTGGATGAGGCGGTGCTGCTCTCCGACCGGATCGTGATGATGACGAACGGCCCGGCGGCGACCATCGGCGAGGTGCTGGAGGTCAGTCTCGAGCGGCCCCGCAAGCGGCTCGACCTTGTGGAGGACGCGACCTACATCCATGCGCGCGCCACCGTTCTGGAATTTCTCTATGCGCGCCACAAGGCGCCTTCGATCGCGGCCTGATGGCGATCCCGGAGCCCCCGCGCGGCAAGCTGCTCGTCATCGGCAACGGCATGGCGAGCGTCAGGCTGCTCGAAGCCCTGGTGCGCCACGATGCAGGGCGTTTCGACATCACCGTGGTGGGCGCAGAGCCGCAGCCGGGCTACAACAGGGTGCTGCTCTCCGCCCTGCTGGCCCGCGAGGTCAGCCATGACGACATCATGCTGCGCGATGCCAACTGGTATGCACGCAACGGCATGTCCCTCGTGACCGGCGACGCCGTGGCGAGCGTCAACACTGAGGGCCGCAATGCGAGCCTGGCATCTGGCCACGAGATCAGCTTCGACCATTGCGTCTTCGCCACCGGATCGGACCCTTTCAGGCTGCCCATTCCCGGCATTGACAAGCCCGGCGTGATGACCTTCCGTGATCTTGGCGACGTGGAGGCCATGGGCAAAGCCGTCAAGGCAGGGCGCAGGATCGCCGTGATCGGCGGCGGGTTGCTCGGCATCGAAGCTGCCTATGGTTTGGTGCGGCTGGGAGCTGATGTCACGCTCGTGCATGTCATGGACAGGCTGATGGAGCGCCAGCTCGACGCCCGTGCCGCCGCCATGCTGAAACGCGCCATCGGCGCGAAGGGCATCAAGGTGCTGCTTGAGCGACAGACCACAGCCGTGACCGGCGAAACCTGTGCCACGGGGCTGGCCTTTGCCGATGGCAGCACGCTTGAGGCCGACCTTGTGATCTGCGCGGTTGGCATCAAGCCAAATGCGCAACTGGCGAGGGACGCCGGGCTTGCCGTCAACCGCGGCATCCTCGTGGATGACGCGCTTGGTGCCAGCGTGCCAGGGTTTCACGCCATTGGCGAATGCGCGGAGCATCGCGGGGTGGCTTACGGCCTGGTCGAACCGGCCTATGCGCAGGCCGAGGCGCTGGCGCTGGCGCTGTGCGGCCAGCCGGGATCGTTTGGCGGGATGGTGCTGGCCACGAACCTCAAGGTGTCCGGCGTTCCGGTGTTCTCAGCCGGAGATGTGATGGGCGCTGACGGGACCACCAGTGCGCTGCTTGAGGAACGTGACCGGGGTGTCTACCGCAAGCTGGTCTATGACGGCGACAGACTGGTCGGCTGCGTTCTGGTGGGCGAAGCCGAGGACGGGTTGTGGTATCTGGACCTGATCCGCAGCGGCAGGGACATTTCCAGCTTCAGGCGCGACCTCCTGCATGGCCGCACATTCGCCGAGGCGCAACCTGCTGTCAGCAGCGCGGATATTGTCCCGCCGCTCGCATCCGTGCCCACGGCAACACTGCACGAGGCGGCGTAAGATGAGCGGTGATTTCGCATCCGACCAGAAGCGCTATCTCGAGGGGTTTGTCTCCGGCATCCAGGCGGGGAAGCTGGCTGGCGGAGCGGCCAAACCTGCGCCGGAGCCGACTGGCCCCGACGCGCCCCATGCCAAGGCGCAGGACGCGACAACGGCGCGCGGCGGAAAACTCGTCGACCAGGAAAAGTGGAAGCGCGCGGAGCACCCGTTCGACGCCTATGCGCGGCTCAAGGGCCAGGCAGCCCGCGCCGAATTTCCGAAGCCCGAGGACAATTTCCGCTGGCGCTATTTCGGCCTGTTCTATGTCGCGCCCGCGCAAAACAGCTACATGTGCCGCCTGCGCATCCCGAACGGCATCCTCAGCGCGCACCAGTTCGCCGGGATGGCCGACATCGCGGATGCCCATGCAGGGCCGTATGCACACGTCACCACACGGGCCAACCTGCAAATCCGCGACATCCCGGCGGACAAGACGATTGCCGTGCTCGAAGCGGTGCAGGATATCGGGCTGTGCTCGCGCGGCTCGGGTGCCGACAATATCCGCAACGTGACAGGCGGGGCGACGGCTGGCATCGACCCGCAGGAGCTTGCAGACACACGGCCCCTGGCGCGCGAGTGGCATCATCATATTCTCAACGAGCGCAGGCTTTATGGCCTGCCGCGCAAGTTCAACGTGGCCTTCGATGGCGGGGGCATCATCCCCACGCTGGAAGAAACCAACGACATCGGCTTTCAGGCTGTGCGGGTGACGGATGGCAAGGGCGCACCTGCCGGCATCTGGTGGCGCATCGTGATCGGTGGCATTTCTGGCCACCGCGACCTTGCCCGCCCGACCGGCGTGTTCTGCAAGGCTGAGGACTGCACACCCGTGGCAGATGCCATGATCCGCGTCTTCATCGAACATGGCGACCGGACAAACCGGGCGAAGTCGCGGTTGAAATACGTGCTCGACGCCTGGGGCTTCGACAGGTTCATCACTGAAACCGAGACATTGCTGGGCCGTCCGCTCCAGCGCATTTCCGAGGCTGACATCGCGCCGCGCCCGGCCTTCAACCGGCTGGCGCATATCGGCGCATGGCCACAAAAACAACAGGGCCTGAATTGGCTGGGCGTGACGCTTCCCGTCGGCAAGTTGACGACCGCACAGATGCGTGGGCTGGCCGACATCTCGCGCAGGCTCGGCGATGGCGACATCAGGCTCACGGTCTGGCAGAACCTGATCCTCTCCGGCATTCCAGATGAGAAGCTGGCGGAGGCGGAAACAGCCGTCGCCGCTCTTGGACTGTCGACCCGCGCAACTTCGCTTCAAGCCGGGCTGGTGGCCTGCACCGGAGCGACCGGGTGCAAGTTCGCTGCGGCCCACACCAAGGAAGACGCGCTGAAAATTGCGGCTCATGTCGATGCGCGCCTCACCGTCGACCAGCCGGTCAACATCCACCTGACCGGCTGCCATCATTCCTGCGCGCAGCACTATATCGGCGACATCGGGCTGATCGGCGCAAAAGTGCCCATCAACGACGATGGCGACACGGTGGAAGGCTATGACATCGTGGTCGGCGGCGGATTTGCCGATGCGGCCAGGATCGGGCGACAGGTATGGAAAGGCATCAAGGCCGAGGACGCGCCAAGCCACGTCGAGAAGCTGCTGCGCGCCTGGATGGAGCACCGCGCGTCCCCGACCGAGAGTTTCCATCTCTTTGCCAACCGGCTGGATGACGCCGCGCTGGTGGCGCTGACGGATCGTGCGGAGGCCGCCGCGTGAGCATCCAGCTGCCCCCCGTCAAGACCTATGACCTTCTCCCCGAGAACGCGCCTTTCTCGCCGGAGCAGCGCGTGTGGCTGAGCGGGTTTTTCGCAGGTTACCTCAACCTCGACACGGATTCGGTCACGGCGCTGACCAGCGGCGAGGCGACGGCGCTGATGGATGGCGCCGATCCAGGTGACGAGGACGCCCCTTGGCACGACCCCGCCATGGAGATCGGCGAGCGCATGGCGCTGGCCGAGGGAAAACCGCTGAAACGCAAGATGTTCGCAGCCATGGCGCAGCAGAATTGTGGCCAGTGCGGCTATCTGTGCGAAACCTATTCCGCCGCCATCGTGGACGGCAGGGAGAGCAAGCTCAATCTGTGCGCACCTGGCGGCAAGGACACGCTGCGCATGCTGAAGCAGCTTGCACAGGACATCGGTGGCGCCTCTGACAGTGCTGCTTCAGGCACCACCGCCGCTGCCGAACCTGTGCCTCAAGGACCGAAGGGCTATGCGCGCGACAACCCTGTGAGGGTCACCTTCCTGTCCCGCCGCAAGCTCAACGGCGAGGGATCGGAAAAGGAAACCTGGCATGTCGAGTTCGACCTGTCCGGTGCCGAGATCAGCTATGCAGCAGGTGACAGTTTCGGCGTTTTCGCGGCCAATGACACACGCCTGGCCGATGCGGTGATCGCGCTGATCGGGGCAAGGCCTGACCATGACATTGGGGCCAAGTCCCTGCGCGAGGTGCTGATCCACGAGCGGGCGCTCGGGGCCGCACCCGACAGTCTGTTCCAGTTGATCTCCTTCGTCACAGGCGGGGCAACACGTGCAAAAGCGCAGGCGCTGGCACGGGGGGAAGACCCTGATGGCGATCTCGCCCTGCTCGACGTGCTGGGCACGCTGCACAAGTTCGCAGGACTGAAACTGAGCCCGGAGGCCTTTGTCGAGGCTCTGGAGGAGTTGCAGCCGAGGCTTTACTCCATCTCGTCGTCACCCCGGCACAAAACGGGCCGTCTCACGCTCACCGTTGACACCGTGCGCTACAGGCTCGGCCAGCGCCAGCGCTTCGGCGTGGCCTCGACCTTCCTTGGCGAGCGCATCGAGCCTAGCGCGCAACTCAAGGTCTACATCCAGAAGGCGCACGGGTTCGCCTTGCCCGATGACCTCTCAAAGCCGGTGATCATGGTTGGTCCGGGCACCGGCATCGCGCCGTTCCGCGCCTTCCTGCAGGAGCGCGCCGCCACGAAGGCACCGGGCCGCAACTGGCTGTTCTTCGGCCATCAGCGCATGGCGACCGACTTCTTTTATGCCGACGAACTCAACGCGATGAAGGAGGCTGGCCAGCTCGAGCGGCTGACGTTGGCCTGGTCGCGTGATGGCAAGCACAAGATCTACGTGCAGGACAGGATGCGCGAGAACGGCGCGGAACTGTGGGCCTGGCTGCAACAGGGCGCGCATTTCTATGTCTGCGGTGATGCCAAGCGCATGGCCAAGGATGTCGAGCGCGCCATGGTCGACATTGCCAGCGAGCACGGCAAGCTCTCCAGCGATGCCGCCATCGCCTTTGTCGCATCCCTGAAGAAGACCGGTCGCTATCAGGCGGATGTCTACTGACATGGAGGGCGGCGCATTGCCCATGCCCGGCATCAGCTCAACCTGCCCGTATTGCGGCGTGGGCTGCGGACTTGTCGCAAGACCTGACGGGACCGGCGGCGCGGAGATCACGGGAGACGCAAACCATCCCGCCAATTTCGGCAAGCTCTGCGTCAAGGGCGCTTCGCTTGGCGAAACCCTCGGGCTCGAGGGACGGCTGCTGCACCCCACCATACACGGCCAGCGCGCGACCTGGAACCAGGCGACAGGCTTCGTGGCAGACGGAATCAGGCGGACGCTTGACACGCATGGCCCGGATGCCGTGGCTTTCTATCTGTCAGGCCAGCTTCTGACCGAAGATTATTACATCGCCAACAAGTTCGCCAAGGGCTTCCTCGGCACCGGCC
Source organism: Allobosea sp. (assembly GCA_031375185.1). Lineage (GTDB taxonomy): Bacteria > Pseudomonadota > Alphaproteobacteria > Rhizobiales > Beijerinckiaceae > Allobosea. The sequence continues at coordinate 15,267 of JANMHN010000191.1, forward strand.
ATGTCGATACCAATTCGCGGCTGTGCATGGCCTCTTCGGTGGCGGGCCACCGCCGTGCCTTCGGCAGCGACACCGTTCCGAACACCTATGAGGATCTCGATCTGGCCGATCTGATCATCCTTGTCGGGTCGAATGCCGCCTGGTGCCACCCTGTCCTGTTCCAGCGCATGCAGGCGGCGAGGACCAGGCGCGGGACGAAGATCATCAACATCGATCCGCGCCGCACCGCGACCAGCGAAGGTTCAGACCTGCAATTGTCCGTCGCGTCCGGCATGGACACGGTGCTGTTCTCCTGGCTGCTAAGCGACATCGCGGCGCGCGGCGCAGTCGACCGGGCCTATGCCATGGCGCACACGAGCGGCCTCGACTCGGCGCTGGCCTGTGCCCGCGCCATCGCACCGGACCTGGGAACGGTCGCGAAACGGACGGGCCTCGAAGCCGCAGACGTTGCCCGGTTCGTCGATCTGTTCATCGGCAGCAACCGCGTCGTGACCTGCTACAGCCAGGGCGTGAACCAGTCGGCGCAGGGTTCGGACAAGGTCAACGCCATCCTCAACTGCCATCTGGCCACGGGGCGCATCGGCAAGCCGGGTTCCGGTCCGCTGTCGCTGACCGGGCAGCCCAATGCCATGGGCGGGCGCGAGGTCGGCGGGCTGGCCAACATGCTGGCGGCCCATATGGGCTATGCGCCGCACGAGATCGACCGTGTGCGCCGCTTCTGGGATGCGCCGCACATGGCGACGTCGGAAGGCCTGAAGGCCGTGCAGATGTTCGAGGCCATCGAGCGCGGCGAGATCAAGGCGCTGTGGGTGATGCACACCAACCCCGCCGTGACGCTGCCACGCGCAGACGCGATGCGCGCGGCCTTGCGCAAGCTCGACCTGTTCGTGGTGTCCGAAGCGCTGTCCAACACCGACACCACCATGAGCGGCGCGCATGTGCTGTTGCCTGCCACCGTCTGGGGCGAGAAGGACGGCACCGTCACCAATTCCGAACGCCGGATTTC
>JANMHN010000438.1:0-7974 GCA_031375185.1 Allobosea sp.
TCCATTGTTCAACGACCCGCGTTTCACCTACATCAGGTTGGCCAGAAATGTCGGCACCGCGAAAGCCAAGAATGTCGCGTTGGCGCTGCTCCCGTTCGATGCGATCACGTTTCACGACTCCGATGATGTGCCGGATCCGACCAAAGTGCTTCGGCAGCGCCAGATCCTCGAACTTCAGACCGTGGGGGCAAATCCCTGCCTGAACTGGGCGTTGGCGAGACGCGAGCCTTCCAGCCGCATCGACGTCGGTATCGCGTTGACCCAGCACGCGCTCATCACCGGTTCTGGTCAGCGTTTCGACGTAAAGCGCGCGTTGTCCCTCGTGGATGATTTCTTCCCGCAACTGCAGATGAATTCAGGTCCCCCAGGCGATTGGATTTTGATCAATTCCGGATTGTTCCGACGGGCGGTGTTCTCCCGCGTCGGGGGTTTTGCAGATTGCATCGAAGAAGATCGGGAGCTGCGAAATCGTTTGATCATGGCAGGTGAGGTTTTCTGGCTGATTGAGGACATCTTGCTCACCAAGATCGATTCCCCAGACAGCCTGACCAACCAGGGCAGTACCGGCTACGTCAGCAAACGCCGCGAACGCGAGCGGCAAGACGTCTGGCAAAAAGTCGCTGTCTGGCTTGCTGACAGGCAGGTGCAAGTGGAACCGATCGATCTGACGGATGTCGATATTGCGAGTGTTTCCCGCCACGCGAAGCTTCGGTTGGCGAAAGACATTCCAATTGTCGAAGGATCATTCTTCGGGTTCGAGCAAATGCCACATCATCAAGTGAAGGCGGATGTGGCGTAATGATTGCACTGGAGCCCGCAATGGCCCCCGTGGCCCCACATATGTTTGGCAATGCGCCGCTCGTCTCATCGTACGATCTCACGGGCCATGAGCCTGTTCTGATCATTGTCCCGCATGCCGACGATGAGACGCTCGGCTGTGGTGGTTTGATCAGTCAACTGGCCCACGCAAATGTGCCGATCACCATCGCCTTGCTGACTGATGGAGTGCGTTCGCATCGTGGTTCGTCGCTGTCTCCGCCCGACAAACTACGCACGCTGCGCGAAAACGAGCTGCGCAATGCATTGGCAGTTCTTGGCGCGACAGAGGCGGACGTCATGCTGTTCCAGGAGCCGGATGGATTTCTGAAAGACAGTGACCAAATGACAATCACCAATCAGCTCATCGCTGCGGTGTATGCCGGGGATATCAGGACGGTCTTCGTCACCTGGGCCGCAGACCCGCACCCGGACCATCAGGCTGCAGCAATGATCGCCAGCCGCCTGGTGGCGATAAACCCAAAACTCGATCTCTACGCCTATCCGATCTGGGGCCTCACTCTGGGTTCCAAGATGATTGATCCTGATGAGCAGGCACGTGCCGTCCGGTTGGATGTGGGAGCGCAGCAGCATGCAAAACTTGCCGCCATCTTTGCACACGCCAGCCAGACGACCAACCTGATCGACGATTGCCCTGAACCGTTTCAACTGAGCAGCGATGACATCTCACTCTTCTGCGGTCCGTACGAGACATTCATCCTCATGCAGAAGGGTGTCGGGCCTTCGCATGCTGTCAATGGCTCGGTTCCGCTGGATCACTTCGAAGCGCTTTACGCCCGCACCCCCGATCCCTGGGGATACGAGACCAAGGCTTACGAGCAGGAGAAGTACCGCCGAACGCTGACACTACTGCCGCGTGAACGATACGCCCGCGGGCTTGAACTCGGCTGTTCGATTGGTGTTCTGACTGCTCTGCTCGCAATGCGATGTGATGAGTTGGTCGGCGTTGACGGGGTGCCGACAGCTGTGGAGGCTGCCCGGCGGAGGTTGCGAGACAAGTCACACGTCCATATCGTGCAAGGACAGTTGCCGTCAGAAATGCCCCTTGGAACATTCGATCTCATCGTCCTCAGCGAGGTGCTGTATTTCTTCGTCGATGAAGATCTCGCGATCATTGCAGAATTCGTCATCAAACGCCTGAGGGCGGGCGGTACATGCATCCTCGTCAATTTCCGGGGCGATACCGAATCCCCGCAAACCGGAGACGATGCGGCCAATTTCATGATCGAACGATGTGCAGCGACGATGCCCATCACGGCACGGTTCCGTCATGAGAACTATCGTATCGACGTACTCGTCAGAGCCGATGGGGCCATCGCATGAGAGATGTCCTGCCCGCCTATGTCCGGTCGCATCACAGCCTCAATGCAGGCCCGGCAGGCCTCGCGCAAATGGCGGTCGCGATTCCAGCGCGCGATGAAGAAGACCGCATTGGCAAATGCCTGTCCGCGTTCGCGGCACAAATCGATGTGAACCTGCGTGAGCTTGCGATCGTCGTTCTGTCGAACAACACCACGGACCGCACGTTGAACGTGGTTGCACAAACGGCCGAAGCGACAGGTCTGTGGATCGATGTCATCGATGTGACACTGGAGCCTGACCGTGCGAACGCGGGCTGGGCCCGCAAGCTTGCGATGGATCATGCGCGTCATCTCGTCGTCGACACAGGCGTGATCCTGACGACAGATGCCGACACGGTCGTCGATGCCGATTGGGTGAAGCGGGCGCTCCTGGCGATCGCAGGAGGCGTTGATGCCGTCGCCGGTTATGTCACGGCAAACGATGTCGAACTTCAGCAGGTAGATCCTGCGCTTCTTGAAATTGGTGCCAAAGAGTGGGCTTTGCAGCATCTGCTCGCCGAGATCGATGCGAGGTCAGATCCAGTTCCGCACGACCCCTGGCCCCGCCACAATCAGAATTGCGGAGCCAGTCTCGCGATTACGGCTGCAATGTATGATCGCATTGGCGGCCTGCCGCCACATGCCGTCGGCGAAGACACGGCGTTGATGAACAAGGTGCGCGCTGTCGACGGGCGCATAAGGCACGCTCTTGATGTTCATGTGGTGACGTCGGCGCGCGTTGTCGGACGCGCGTCTGGCGGCATGGCAGACGCGCTGCGGACCCGTGGGTCCGACGATTATGTCTGCTATGACGTGCTGGAACTTGCACGCAGCGCTTTGCGGCGTGCGCAGTGGCGTGCTTCCGCTCGGAGGGCATACATGAATGGGGCCATACTCCATTGGTGCAAGGCTCATGAAGTTGATCCAGCGGCATTAAACGCGGTTGAAACGTCACAGTTCTTTGGCGAAGCCTGGGCCATCATCCAGGCAAGCCATCTTCTGCTGACGCAGCAACAACTTAGGAAGTCACAACTTGATGACGAGATAGCGTCCGCCCGTGACATTGTCGGCAAATTTTCATTGTGACGCCCTCCACTGGATTGGTTGGGTCATGACGACGGGTGTGGATCCCTACATTGTGGTTCTCATTGCATTCGGATGCCTTGTCCTGCTGACCGCATGGCTGCCTATGGTGCTCAAACATGCGCCCATGTCGCTGCCGATCCTTTGCGTCGCGCTTGGTGCCGGGCTGTTCATGGTTCCCGGCGTGCCGGGCACGCCACTTCACCCCAAAGAGCACATTGGCATTGTCGAGCGCCTGACCGAGCTGGTGGTCATCATCTCGCTGATGGGAGCGGGCCTGAAGATTGATCGCATCATCGGGTGGCGTTCATGGATGATGACATGGCGGCTCCTCGGGATCGCGATGCCGCTCACGATCCTTGCACTGGCGGTGCTGGCTTATGGAATGCTGGGCGTAGGTGTGGCCTCAGCCCTGCTGCTCGGTGCAGCCCTTGCACCGACCGATCCAGTTCTCGCCAGCGATATCCAGGTTGGAGCGCCGGGTGAAGGCAAGCAGGACACGACCCGCTTTGCGCTGACATCAGAAGCCGGCCTCAACGACGCCTTGGCCTTTCCGTTCGTCCACGCCGCAATCCTGATTGCCTTGGCGGCACAGAGCGGTGGCGACTGGTTCATGCATTGGCTATCCGACCATGTATTCTGGAAAGTTGTGATCGGACTGGCGGCGGGGTCGGTCACTGGCTGGCTGGTGGGTTGGCTGATGTTTCATCTGCCTAACCGTACCAAATTGTCACGCACGGGCGATGGGTTCGTCGCCCTTGGTGTGACCTGCGTCAGCTATGGATTGACCGAACTTATGCACGGGTATGGTTTCCTCGCTGTGTTCATCACCGCTTTATTCATTCGCAATGCCGAACGCAACCATGCGTTTCACAGCACCTTGCATGACTATGCGGAGCAGACCGAACGCCTTTTAATGATGGTGCTGCTTGTCCTTTTCGGCGGGGCACTCAGCACCGGAGGCCTGCTGCAGGGGCTGACATGGCCAGCCATCTTATTCGCCTTGATGGCTGTCTTTTTCGTCCGACCTATCATGGCGTGGATCTCACTTACCGGAGAAGCTTGCAGAACGAGAGAGAAAGCCATTGTCAGTTTCTACGGCATCCGCGGACTTGGGACCGTCTACTACATGGCCTACGCGCTTCAGAAAGCCCCATTCTTCGCACCCGATCTGTTGTGGAGCACGGTCGCATTGATCATTCTGATGTCGGTCATTCTCCATGGAGTAACGGTCACGCCCGTCATGCGGTGGCTCGATCGTCGGCAACCTTCGGATCAAAGCTGAGATCAAAGCGCAGTTGCGACGTCGTCCGCCGTCAGAAAATGCACGAGCCGGCGGTTGAAATCAGCAGGTTGTTCGAAGTGTGGAAAGGCACCCGTATCGAATTGGGTGCGGCGCCAATTCGGATGATCATCGACCCAGGCCACATCGCCGAAGCGGCAGAATGGCCCCTTCGTTCCGTGTGCCACCCAGACAGTGTGGCTTAAACGTTCGTAGAGTGTTCGAATATCGAAGCTAAACAGTTTGCCAGATGCGAACGCCAGAACGGCGTGCTTCGCGCCCTCGACCTTGACCGTTTGCAACGCACGCTCCACAAGCGGCTGGGGCACCACACCACCTTCGAACGTGACCTTCAGGAAAAACCGGATGCTGGGTGCATTGCTAAAGGCCGTAAAGACGAGATCGCCGACGCCTGGCAGTCGTAGTATACGCTCTGGCGCGGTTACGCCTGTTTTCGGCTGAACTGCTTCATCGCGAAGCCGCGCCGAACCCGCTTGAAAACCTGTTGGCGTGACCAACACCAGGCGACGAAAGGTTTCCGGTTCAAGTTGCGCGGCCCGTGCCAAGAACTCAGCCGTCAGCGACAAGGCCACAGTATCAATGAACTGAACACCCGATTCCACCTGGATATGGCGCGCCGCAGCAACGATGGCGTCAACGTAGCGCGCGACGTCGTATGACACGGGTGTTCGATAGGACGCGCCATACCCTGGCAAGTCGAGGGCGTACACCGTTCTGTTGTCTTGCAAAGCCTGCACCATCGGCTCGACCTCGGCCGACGACCCAGCCGCGTTGATGCTGTGCAGCAACAGGACCGGTGGACCAGAACCTGTGCGGTAAAGCGCGAGGGGTCCATCCGCCGTCGCGATGAACGACTGCGACGCCACTGTCGCTGGGAGCGCTGTGAATTGGTTTGTCATCCATGGTCAACGATCAGTCGACCCGGTGGTTCCGGATCAGGAACCAATTGCTGTTGCGATGGTTGATTCTTCAAATCCACCATCCACAGGAGAAAGTTATGTCGATGAACTATGCATCACCATCTTCATCTTACACAAACGATGCCGACATGCGCGGCACCTACCGTGCAGAGGGCGTTTCCGATGCCAAATTGCGGTCCCTGGAGATCATGCTCGTTTTCGTGTCGTTGATCATGATCTTGGGACCGCTCGCAATGGGTGCCCGCAGTTCGATGTTCTGATGACGGCGCGTGGAGATACCTACCGCAGGACGCGCGACACACTTGCAGTCTCGCCAACGTCATGACTGTATAAGATTGTCGGTGGGTACGCGCAGTGTCCACCGTACACCGTCCGGTTCAAAGGCGAGGTCTGCGGACCCTGCAAGCGAAGCTTTGACCAAACGGTCCATCACCACATGTCCGAAGCCTTTTCGGGTTGGTTGAACCACTGGCGGCCCACCGTTTTCCTTCCAGACCAATTCGAAGAACTGGCCGCCGTCTTCAGTTTTACTGATCCACCAACCCAGATCGACAAAACCGGACGGTGTAGACAATGCGCCGTATTTGACCGCGTTCGTCGATAGCTCATGCAAGCCGAGCCCAAGATTTTGCGCTGCGTCGCTGCGTAGCCTGATGTCGTTGCCATGAATGCGAAGGCGGTCGTTGGCAGATCCCACAATGGGCGCTGTCTGTATGGAAACCAATTCAATCAGCGAAGCACCTTGCCAATTATCCTTGATCAGAAGATCGAGTGATCCTGCAACTCCGGTGAGACGTTGCGAGAACTCATCGCTGAACTGAGCTAAATTGGTCGCATTGCGCGCGGTTTGTCGCACAATCGATTGAATGATCGCCATGATGTTCTTCGTGCGATGTGTTAGTTCCCCCATCAGGAACCTGATCTGCGCCTCGCGCCGTTTCCGATCGGTGATGTCGCGGGTCGTGCCCCGCAGCACCGCAACTCCTCGGTCTGACTTGAACACCCGTCCGCGGGCGACCAGCCAACGCTCTTCCTTGTCTGAAGCCCGCGTGATCCGGAATTCGACGTCAAGAACGGCGTCGGCGTTGATCGTTTTGAATGTCTCGAATTGTTCGAGAGCAGGAACACGATCTTCCTCATGCAGCAGAGCCATGGTCTCGTCGAGAGACGGCGCTTCCGGACCTTCCATTCCCCATATGGAAAACAGGCGCTCATCCCATAAGGACTCTCCTGTGTTCAGGTTGATTTCCCAGGTGCCGGTCTGGCTAGCGTCCAACGCCATCCGCAGCTGTTCAAGCGCTGTGGCAAGGCGCTTCTGAACCTCTCGTTCATCAGTGATGTCGAGGTGGACCCCAACCCATTCGGTAATTTGTCCGGTTTCATTGATGATGGGCACACTTCTGATCTCGAACAGCCGCCATTCCCCGTCATGACGCCGAACCCGGTGCTCGAACTCGAACGGACGTTTTTCTGCGACGGCAAGTTTCCATGCGTCAATGGTCGGCTGGGCGTCATCCGGATGAACAGCTGTCGACCAGCCATATCCCGCGTATTCCTCGCGCGATTGCCCCGTTAGTTCGGCCCAGGCCGGCTGCTCGCCAACCATCTCGCCTTCGGCGCTGTTGGTCCATAACACGCCATGAACAGCACGTACCGCAGCCTTGAAGCGCTGATCACTCTCGAACAGGGCCGCCTCATCGCGTTTTCGCTTGGTGATGTCGGTTGATAAGCCCACGAGCCCCGTAATCCGCCCGCCTGCGCCCCGCAACGGTGCCTTGCGCGACAGATAGATGCGCCTATTTCCGTCTGTTGTGTAGTTCTCCTCTGCCTCGACCGCGTCACCGGTTTCGATAACGGCTCTATCAACAGCGGCGATGACATTTGCTTCGGCGTCGTTAGCCGACAACTCCAAGGGTGTGGCACCAAGAGCTTCATCGGGTGATTTGCCGAGCACTGCAAGGCAAGCTTTGTTGGCGAAGATTAATCGGCCTTCGAGGTCTTTTGCGTACACAGCATCCGGTGTTGAATCTGCAATCGCTGCTAGAAGAGACGATAGCTGGCGCGCTTCACCTGCTTTGGCGGAGACCTCGCTCTGCAACGCGCGCTCGGACTGCTCGAGCTGCGAACGTGCCAAAAGGCTTGTGACCAAGGTTCTTCTCGTTCGGACGAGCTGCCACCATGCCAATAACAGGCTGATGCCGAGTGCGGAGATACACGCGCCCCACAACAATGCGTTCCAGCTGGCACGAGCCTGAGACAGCTGCGCAATATCGGCGTTAATCTGTTGATCAATCCGAGCGAAGTTCGCGCGCATCGTCTCCATGATCGTGCGGCCAACTTCGCTCGAGACGAGAGCAAGCGCTTCGCCAGGCCGGTTGTTGCGATAGAGCTGGATTGTCTGGTCCATCTCCTCGACTTTTTCCGTTTGCAACCGCCGGATCGAACCAATCACGTCAGCAAACTGCGGGTTTCCTGCCAGTTCGCGTTCCAC
>JANMHN010000001.1:0-3694 GCA_031375185.1 Allobosea sp.
AAAGACATGCACCGCCTTGCCGGACGCGGCACCCAGCGCAAGCCAGGCTTGTTCCGCCGCGATGCGCCTGAGGCCGCGCGAACTGGTGGCGCGCAAGGCAGCATTTTCGTCCACTGCCGCTCCGGCATGATCCCCATAGACACCCACCGTCGAGAGATAGCCGATCCAGCGCAGGCGAGGCGCCGCCGCGATGATCGCGCCCAGCAGCGGCAGAACCGGATCACCGCCTTCCTCTGCCGGAACGGACACGAGCAGCGCGTCAGCCGCATGGATGGCAGCGGGAAGCCTCTCGTCAAAGTCTGCACTGTCGAGCACCATGGCGTCGATGCCGCTTGCCTTCAGCGCTGCCGCCTTCTCCGCGCTGCGGACCGTGGCTGTGACAGACGAGACGTAGTCGTTCGCCTGCAGAACGAACTCAGCAGCCGAATAACCCATGCCCAGCACGACGAGATTCATGGCGTTGTCACCCCTTCTGCATCGCTATGGGGCCGCAAAGAACCTGAATATCCAGCGCGTGTTTCCGAAGCCATGCAGCGCAAGCGGAATGGAATCCGGAATCCAGACAGTGTGTTGCGCCAAGCGCGCCTGATGGGTTCGCTGCGCTCACAGAATATGTACTGGCTTCCGGGTTCCGATCCGCTGGCGCTTCTCGGCCCCGGAAACGCGCGGAGGGACGCCTTGTCATGGCTGACACAGGCCGCATGTTCGAGACACCTGCTAAAGGCCACGAGAGTCTGCCTCCAGCCACTCGGCCCGTACGTCCGCATCCGTTTCGCTCACGAGACACGTGGCCGCCAGCTCGTTTGCGCGCGCAGGCTCAAGTCTTGCCAGCGCCCACACCGCCATGGCCCGCACCAGTGGCGAGCCATCGCCGAGTCCGGCTTCGGCCACCGCAGCCAGACGCGGCATGCCGGAATTGCCGATGGCGATCATGACGTTGCGCACAAAGCGGTCACGGCCCGTGCGCTTGACCGGCGTTCCGGCGAAGAGCTTGCGAAAGGCGCCATCGTCAAGCGCAGCCAGCCGTTCGAGCGGCAGCGACAGAAGATCGGCGCGCAGGGACAGTCTGGCCTCATGCGCCGCACCGGCAAACTTGTTCCATGGGCAGACCGCGAGGCAGTCATCGCAGCCAAAGACGCGGTTGCCGATGCCTGTGCGCAGGCTGCGGTCGATATGGCCGGCATGTTCGATGGTGAGGTAGGCGATGCAGCGGCGCGCATCAAGCACGTATGGCGCGGGGAATGCGTTGGTCGGGCAAATGTCGAGACAGCGCGAGCAGGTGCCGCAATGATCGGCCTCGGGCGTGTCCGGCGGCAGTTCCGCCGTGGTGAAGATGGCGCCCAGAAACAGCCATGAGCCATGCTGGCGCGACACCAGAACGCTGTGCTTGCCCTGCCAGCCCAGGCCAGCCGCCTGGGCAAGCGCCTTCTCCATCACGGGTGCGGTGTCCACAAACACCTTCACCGCCGCATCGGCGGCGGCCAGGACGCCCGCGATCGTCTTGAGCTTGCCCTTGATCACGTCATGATAGTCGCGCCGCGCGGCGTAGACCGAGATCGCGGCATGGCCTTTCCGGTCAAGCGCTGCGAGGGGGTCTGTCTCCGGCGCATAGGACAGCCCGAGCATGATGACCGAGCGCGCCTCCGGCCAGAGTTTCGCCGGATCACCGCGCCAGTCAGACCGGTCGGCCATCCAGTCCATCCCGCCATGGTGGCCGGCGCGGATCCAGGCGGCGAGACGGCCCGCAGCATCGGGAATGGCGTCCGGCCTGGTGAAGCGCACCACTGCAAACCCTTCGAGAGCCGCGCGGGCCAGAACGGCGGCCTTCAGCTTGTCGGGATTCGCAGGCGCGGCGCTCAAAAGTCGAGATTGTCGTAGCTGGCCACCGGGGCCATGCCCGCCACGCGCTCGGCCAGCAGCGGGCGGAAGCTCGGACGGGACTTCATCTTCGCATACCATGCCCGCGCACCCTCGCTTTCATCCCATGCCACATCGCCCAGATAATCGGCACAGGACAGGTGCGCCGCAGCGGCGAGGTCGGCATAAGACATCTGGTCGCCAGCCAGCCAGTTGCGCCGCGCGGTCAGCCAGCCGATGTATTGCAGATGATAGCGCATGTTGGCGCGGGCTGCACGGATCGATACCGTGTCAGGCGGCCCGCCGCCTTCCTCATTGCGCATGAAGCGCTTGTTGATCTTTTCCAGCGTGAGCGGACCGGATACCTCGTCGAAGAACTTGTGGTTGAACCAATGGGTCAGCCGCCTGACCTCGACGCGTTCCGCCGGCGGATCAGGCAGCAACCGGCGCTCGCCCAGCGCAAGACCGCGCGTTTCGTCCAGATATTCGGCGATGATGTCGGCATGGGGTACAACAAGGGTGCCCTCCTCGATCAGAACGGGCGTCGTGCCGGCAGGGTTGAGGGTGAGGAACTCGGTGCTGCGCTCCCAGGGGCGCTCCTCGGTGAACATGGCCTCCATGCCCATTTCGGCCATCACGAGCCGGATGAAACGTGAGTGGGGACAGAACGGTGCATGAACGAGACGGGGCATGGATGCTGGGGACTTTGGCAGGGCTGAGACAGCGATGGGCCGGATGGCGCGGGCAAGTCACGGCGTATAGAACTCAAGCCCGCTGCCCACAACCCGATTCGGATGATCCCGTGACGTGGGCGCGAAAGATGGCAGAAGCATTGCGCAGAAAAATGCGTAGCGGTTTTGTGGATACACAATGCTCTGATTTGTCGAGATCGATCATCTTTATCCATTCAAATGGCGCTCATTTGAATGGATGAAGATGATCCTGAAAAGGGCCTGACCTGCGATGGACTATCTCAAGGCGCTCATTCTGGGGCTGGTTGAAGGACTGACCGAGTTTATCCCGGTGTCTTCCACCGGGCATCTTCTCCTGCTCGATCATTTTCTCGGCATCGGCGATGATGATTTCGGCAAAACATTTGCCGTGCTGATCCAGCTTGGCGCGATCCTCGCCATCCTGTCGGTGTATTTCGGCAAACTCTGGCATGTGGCCGTCACGCTGCCGTCCAGCGCGGCCTCACGCCGCTTCGTGGCCGGTGTCCTCCTGGCCTTTCTGCCTGCCGCCATTATCGGCGCCTTCCTGCACAGTTTCATCAAGGGCGTTCTGTTCAATCCGTTTCTGGTCTGCTGCACCTTGATCGCGGGCGGCCTGATCCTGCTCGTGGTCGATGATCTCGATCTTGAGGTGAAACATGACGACGCCATGCAGTTTCCGATCCCGATGTATCTGAAGATCGGCTTCATCCAGTGCCTTGCCATGGTGCCCGGCGTTTCGCGCTCGGGTTCGTCGATTGTCGGCGCCATGCTGCTGGGGGCCTCGAAGCGTTCTGCTGCCGAGTTTTCGTTCTTCCTCGCCATGCCGACCATGGCGGGCGCTTTCGCCTATGACCTGTTCAAGAACTACAAGCAGCTGAGCTTCGACAATGTCGTGCTCATCATCATCGGCTTTGTCGCGGCCTTCCTTGCAGGGCTTGTCGTGGTCAGGAAACTGCTCGACATCGTCTCGAACTACGGCTTCAAGCCGTTCGCCTACTGGCGCATCGCCGTGGGCAGCGTCGGCCTTGCGCTGCTGATGGCCATCGGGTGAATCAGACCGACGTTGTCAGGTTGATCAGCCAGTCCGGCATGGCATTGGTGATGGCTCGCTCCATCACCTTGTC
>JANMHN010000056.1:0-2230 GCA_031375185.1 Allobosea sp.
GTCGAAGAAAATTTGGCTGGCGTTCAGCGCCGCATTGATCGTGTGGAGGCACGGATCGAGCGGATCGAGAAGCGCCTCGATCTTGTCGACCACACATGAGGCTGAAGACACGATGACAAAACTCCTCATTGACGGCATCGAAGTCGACGTTCCGGCGGATTTCACCGTTTTGCAGGCCTGCGAGGCGGCGGGGGCGGAAATCCCGCGTTTCTGCTTCCATGAGCGGCTGTCGATTGCCGGCAATTGCCGCATGTGCCTTGTCGAGGTGAAGGGCGGCCCGCCGAAGCCGCAGGCGAGCTGCGCCATCGGCGTGCGCGACCTGCGCCCCGGCCCCAATGGCGAGCCGCCGGTCGTGTCGACAAAGTCACCCATGGTGAAGAAGGCGCGCGAGGGCGTGATGGAGTTCCTGCTCCTCAATCACCCGCTCGATTGCCCGATCTGCGATCAGGGCGGCGAGTGCGACCTGCAGGACCAGGCCATGGCTTACGGCGTCGACAACTCGCGCTATGCCGAGAACAAGCGCGCGGTCGAAGACAAGTATATCGGTCCGCTGGTCAAGACCCACATGACGCGCTGCATCCACTGCACGCGCTGCGTCCGCTTCACCACCGAAGTTGCGGGCGGCACGGACCTTGGCGCCATCGGGCGCGGCGAGGACATGGAGATCACCACCTATCTCGAAAAGGCGATGACCTCCGAATTGCAAGGCAATGTCATCGATCTGTGCCCGGTCGGCGCGCTGACCTCCAAGCCCTACGCCTTCAATGCGCGCCCATGGGAGTTGCAGAAGACTGAGAGCATCGACGTGATGGACGCGGTCGGCTCGGCCATCCGCGTGGATTCGCGCGGGCCTGAAGTCATGCGCATCATGCCGCGCACCAATGATGCGGTGAACGAGGAATGGATTTCCGACAAGACCCGTTTCATCTGGGACGGGCTCAAGACCCAACGGCTTGACCGGCCTTATCTCCGCAAGGATGGCAAGCTGGTCGCCGCGAGCTGGTCCGAAGCGCTGGCTCTGGTGGCCGACAAGCTGAAAGCCACTGCCCCTGCTCGCATGGGCGCGCTGGCGGGTGATCTTGCTGCTGTCGAAGACATGTTCGCGCTGAAGGCATTGATGGCCTCGCTTGGTGTCACCAACATCGATTGCCGCACCGATGGCGCTCAGCTTGACGCCTCTGTTGGTCGTGCGGGCTACATGCTCAATTGTGGCATCGCAGGTATCGAGGATGCAGACGCCATCCTGCTGATCGGCACCAATCCGCGCATGGAAGCCAGCCTCGTCAACACGCGCATCAGGAAGCGCTGGCTCAAGGGCGGCATGATGATCGGCCTGATAGGTGAGAAAGCCGATTTGACCTATGATTACAACTATCTGGGCGCAGGTCCGGAATCTTTGTCCGAACTGGTCAAGACCTATGAAAGCGTCAAAGCAAAGCATCCGCTTGTGATTGTCGGGCAGGGCGCACTCGCCCGCTCCGATGGCGCTGCGGTGCTGTCGATGGCGGCGCAATTCGCCAGCCAGATCGGTGCGGTGCGCGAGGATTGGAACGGATTTGCCGTGCTGCACACGGCAGCTTCCCGCGTCGGCGGCCTCGATCTTGGCTTCGTACCGGGCGCGAATGGGGTCTTGGGCGGCATGAGCGCAACCGAGATGCTCAAGCCCGGTGTCCTCGATTTGCTCTATCTTCTCGGCGTCGACGAGGTCGAGGTGCCAACGGGTGCCTTTGTGATCTATCAGGGCAGCCATGGCGACAAGGGTGCCCAACGGGCAGACGTCATCCTGCCTGGTGCGGCCTATACCGAGAAATCCGGCACCTATGTCAACACCGAAGGCCGTGTGCAGATGGCCAGCCGCGCCGTGTTCCCGCCCGGCGAGGCCAAGGAAGACTGGGCCATCCTGCGCGCGCTGTCCGGATCGCTCGGCAAGTCCTTGCCGTTCGATACGCTGGCGCAACTGCGCAAGGCGCTATACACCGCCCATCCGCACTTCGCAGCGCTTGGCGAGATCGCGGCAGGTGACCGTTCCGGGATTGCCACTCTGGCCACACGCGGCGGCAAGATTGCCAAGGCGGCATTTGCCTCGCCCGTCACGTCCTACTATCAGACAAATCCGATTGCCCGCGCTTCGGCGGTCATGGCGCAGTGCCAGTCTCTGGCCGATGGCCGTTCGCAGCAAGCGGCGGAATGAGGAGCCATCATCATGCCTGAACTGCTCCTCACCCTCGCG
>JANMHN010000057.1:0-13959 GCA_031375185.1 Allobosea sp.
AGGTCTCCTGACCTACGAGACGCTGTCAGGAGACGAGATCAAGGAACTTCTGAACGGCGTTCCTCCGGTTCGCGACGTCGATCCCAGCCCACCAACGCGTGGGTCGGCCGTGCCGACAGCAGGGCGCGGCAAGCGCAAGCCGACCCCCGATGCAGGCATGGAGCCTCAACCACAGTCCTGACAAGGCGTACGAATCTTCGCGCATTCAGGGCGTGTTCCAAATGTCGTCCCGCTCTTTCGTCTCCTGATGTGCCCATGATATCTGGTTGTTGCATGACCCCGTCTCTGGATCAGAGGCGGGGTCATCTTGTTGCGGAGACTGTTTTTGACCCGTCCTGCAACAGTTGCTTACAATTCTTGAACACCTCTCGTGCAGTTTCTTCCTGTAGATGACACTGGTTCGGTGCGTTCAGATCAAACGTGTCATGGTGTCGGCAAGCGCCGCACAGGAGAAGCATAGATGGCTCGCAAGTATTTTGGCACGGACGGTGTCCGTGGCCGCGCCAACAAGGTCATCACACCGGAACTGGCCTTGAAGGTAGGGCAGTCTGCAGGCCTTGCGTTCAACCGTGGCGATCACCGTCACCGTGTGGTCATCGGCAAGGACACGCGGCTGTCAGGCTACATGATCGAGGCGGCACTCCAGGCCGGCTTCACCTCCGTCGGCATGGATGTGCTTCAGCTCGGGCCAATCCCGACCCCTGCCGTGGCCATGCTGACGCGCTCCATGCGGGCTGATCTCGGCGTGATGATTTCCGCCTCGCACAATCCGTTCGAGGACAACGGCATAAAGCTGTTCGGGCCTGATGGTTACAAGCTGTCCGACGATCTGGAGCGGGAGATCGAGGCGATGATCGACAGCGACCTGTCATCCCGTCTGGCCAAGTCCGTGTCGCTCGGCCGCGCCAAGCGCGTCGAGAGCGTGCATGCCCGCTACATAGAGTTTGCCAAGCGCACCTTGCCACGCAACATGTCCCTGGAAGGCCTGCGCATCGTCGTCGATTGCGCCAATGGTGCCGGCTACAGGGTGGCCCCGGAGGCTTTGTGGGAACTGGGCGCCGAGGTGATTGCCATCGGTGTCGAGCCGGATGGCTTCAACATCAACCGTGATGTGGGCTCAACAGCGCCCGATGCCCTGATCAGGAAGGTGCGTGAACTACGGGCCGACATCGGCATCGCACTCGATGGCGATGCGGACCGTGTGCTGATCGTGGACGAACTCGGCCAGGTCGTCGATGGGGATCAACTCATGGCCGTGATCGCGACGAGCTGGCGTGATGAAGGCCTGCTGACCGGCCCGGGCGTTGTGGCCACCATCATGTCCAATCTTGGTCTGGAGCGCTATCTGGGCAGCATGGGCCTTTCCCTCGCACGCACGGCGGTGGGTGACCGTTATGTGCTCGAACACATGCGCGAGCACGGGTTCAATCTTGGTGGGGAGCAGTCCGGCCACATCATCTTGTCGGATTATTCGACCACGGGGGACGGCCTGATCGCGGCGCTGCAACTGCTGGCGGTTGTCCAGCGCTCAGACAAGCCGGTGAGCGAAGTCTGCCATTGCTTCGAGCCGTTGCCACAGATCCTAAAGAACGTGCGCTACAAGTCCGGGCAGCCCCTGCAGACCAACAGTGTCGTGTCGGCCATCGATGATGCGCGCCGCAAGCTCGGCAATGGCGGCAGGCTCGTCATCCGGCCATCCGGCACCGAGCCTGTCATCCGCGTCATGGCAGAAGGCGATGACCGGGTGCTGGTCGAAAGCGTGGTCGACGATGTGGTCGATGCCGTGACCAAGGCTGCGGCCTGACCCCCTGACATATGCTTGCGAGAACCTCCGGCCCGGCACGTCATGTGCCGGGTTTGGTCTGTCTTGGTTGATCTTCATGGTTAAATGTTAGGGTTAAGCTCGCTTTAACCCTTGTCTGTCAAACCTCTTCACGTTGGCATTCCGCATGGCTGCATCGGCTCCATGCACAACCGTTGAGGACAAGATCATGGGCAGCCTGAAACTTCTCGCTGTCGCAGGTGCCGTGATGATGGGCGCTGCGAACATTGCATATGCGGGCGATCTCCCCCCGCCACCCATGCCGGGTCCGGGATATGACGCGCCATTGCGCGGCACCGTTTCCGGCGGCGGCCTTTACCTTCGTGGAGACATCGGTGTCGGTTCCTACACGCAGCCGAACCTGAGTGTGCTGACCAATGGCACGCCCGTTTCGGTCGCGGCGCCGGGCAGCTTCGCCATTCTGGACAAGAGCCTCGGTTCAGCCGCCTTTGGCGGTCTTGGCATCGGTTACGCCATCAACAACTGGTTCCGCGTCGATGTGACAGGCGAATACCGCACAGGCGCACGCTTTGGCGCGATGGATCAGGTCGTGTTCGCCAATGCCGCTTCGCCAACCGGCTTCGTCAACCAGCGCAACGGCTACAACGGGCAGATTTCATCGACCGTGTTCCTGGCCAATGCCTATCTCGACCTGGGCACATTCTGCCAGCTTGGCTGCCTGACACCGTTCGTCGGTGCCGGTATCGGCTACGCCAACAACACCTTCTCCAGCGTGAACGACACGTCGACACAGTTCGCGTTCGACCCTGTCACAAACACGTTCGGTGCTCCTTTCGGTGCCACACAGTCGGCATTCCGCTCCAAGACCAAGGGCAGCCTTGCCTGGGCGCTGATGGCGGGTGTCTCGTATGATGTGTCCAAGAACGTCAAGCTCGAAGTCGGTTATCGCTACCTCAATCTGGGCAAGGCCGAGACCGGTGGTCTCATCGGCCAGAGCAGCGACACGCTGCGTGTTGCCAACCTGGCAAGTCACGACTTCCGCCTTGGCATGCGCTGGATGCTGAACGGCGATTGCTGTGGCAGCCCCGCTCCGGAGCCGATCTACGCACCGGCTCCCCGCCCGATGATCCGCAAGTTCTGATCCTTTTCTGATCCTGGCTCTCGCGGCGCGCCCTATGTGGCGCGCCGTTCCGTTTTCACAATGTCCGGGCAAGCTCCACAATCCGCATTGACGTGGCGGGGCCTCTCCCATATCCCCATAAGTGGGTCATCTCACCCCACCGTGAGACACCCATCTGTAAGGATGGAGACATTGATGGCTACGAACACGACCGCCACTGGCGGAATTCCTGCACATCCAAACGGTTTAAAAAGACCCGGCGTGCCGAACTTCTCTTCCGGTCCATGTGCCAAAAGGCCGGGCTGGTCCCTCAAAGCTCTCAGTGATGCCGCGCTTGGGCGCTCGCACCGTGCCAAGATCGGCAAGGCCAAGCTCAAGCTGGCCATCGATCTGACGCGCGAGGTGCTGCAGGTCCCCGCCGATTACCTGATCGGTATCGTGCCCGCTTCCGATACCGGCGCTTACGAGATGGCGATGTGGACCATGCTCGGTGCGCGCCCTGTCACCATGACCTCTTGGGAATCCTTCGGTGAAGGCTGGGTGACGGATGCCGTCAAGCAGCTCAAACTCTCCGATTGCGAGACGGTGAGCGCGCGCTATGGCGAGCTGCCGAACCTGAAGAAGATCGACACCAGAACCCGCGATGTCTGCTTTACCTGGAATGGCACCACCTCGGGCGTGCGTGTGCCCGATGCCGACTGGATCGCGGCGGACCGCGAGGGGCTGACCTTCTGCGATGCGACGTCGTCAGCTTTCGCGCAGCGCATGGACTGGTCCAAGCTCGACGTCACCACCTTCTCCTGGCAGAAGGCGCTGGGCGGCGAGGCGGCGCATGGCATGCTGATCCTGTCGCCCCGCGCGGTGGTGCGCCTTGAAACCTACAAGCCGGCCTGGCCATTGCCGAAGATCTTTCGCCTGACCTCGGGCGGCAAGCTGATCAAGGGCATATTCGAGGGCGAGACGATCAACACGCCGTCCATGCTCTGCGTCGAGGACTACATCGACGCGCTGAAATGGGCGAAGAAGGTTGGTGGGCTTGATGGCCTGATCAAGCGGGCTGATTCAAATGCCCGTGCGATTGCCTCATGGGTCAAGGTCACCCCGTGGGTGGACTTCCTCGCCACGAAGCCGAAAACGCGTTCCAACACCTCGGTGTGCCTGAAATTCACGGATCCTGCCGTCACCGCCCTGTCGTCTGATGCGCAGGCGAACTTCGCCAAGGGCATCGTGGGGTTCCTGGAAAAGGAAGGTGTCGGGCTTGATCTCGGCCACTACCGCGATGCCCCTCCGGGCCTGCGCATCTGGTGCGGTGCCACCGTGCAGACGCGCGATGTGAAGGCGCTCTTGCCCTGGATCGAGGCTGCGTTCGCCACAGAGAAGGCAAAGCTCGCCAAGGCGGCTTGACGGCTGCTTGCGACGTCATGGTCGGGCTTGTCCCGACCACCCCATTTTCCAGCTTCATCCTGCACGGGATGGTCGGGTCAAGCCCGACCATGACGCCTGAAACGGGCCGTGCAGCTCACCCAAAGGTGCTCCCATGACCGCTCCACGTGTCCTGATTTCCGATGCCCTCTCCCCCGCTGCCGTGCAGATCTTCAAGGATCGCGGCATCGACGTGACCTTCGATCCGGGCCTCGGCAAGGACAAGGACAAGCTCGCCGCGATGATCGGCGATTATGACGGGCTCGCCATCCGCTCGGCCTCGAAGGCCACCGCCAAGCTGCTCGAAAGCGCCACAAAGTTGAAGGTGATCGGCCGCGCCGGCATCGGCGTGGACAATGTCGACATTCCCGCCGCTACCCAGCGCGGCATCATCGTGATGAACACGCCGTTCGGCAATTCGATCACAACCGCCGAACATGCCATTGCGCTCATGTTCGCGTTGGCGCGGCAGATTCCGGCTGCGGACATCTCCACTCAGGCCGGCAAGTGGGAGAAAAACCGATTCATGGGCGTCGAACTCGAGGCCAAGACGCTTGGCCTGATCGGCGCCGGCAATATCGGCTCCATCGTGGCGCGCAAGGCCCTTGGCATCGGCATGAAGGTGGTGGCCTATGATCCCTATCTGACGCCTGAACGCGCCGTCGTCCTCGGTGTCGAGAAGCTCGAGCTTGATGCGCTTCTGGCCCGCGCAGACGTGATCACGCTGCATGTGCCGATGACCGAGCAGACGAAAAACATCCTGTCGCGCGAAGCGCTGGCGAAAACCAGAAAGGGCGTCATGATCGTCAATTGCGCGCGCGGCGGGCTTGTCGATGAACAGGCGCTTGCCGATGCGATCACGGCCGGCCATGTCGCGGGCGCGGCCTTTGACGTGTTCTCCGAGGAGCCTGCAGAAACCAACCCGCTTTTCGGCCTGCCGAACGTGATCTGCACCCCGCATCTGGGGGCTTCGACATCTGAGGCACAGGAAAACGTGGCCCTGCAGGTCGCCGAGCAGATGAGCGACTATCTGCTCAAGGGAGCGATCACCAACGCGGTGAACTTCCCGTCAATCTCGGCGGAAGAGGCCCCGCGTGTGAAGCCTTTTGTGGCGTTGGCGGAAAAACTGGGCTCGTTCCTGGGCCAGCTTACCGAAGGCTCCGTGACGGCGATCCGCATCGTCTATGAGGGCAAGGTCGGCGAACTCAACGTCAAGCCGATGACGTCTGCCGCGATTGCCGGCGTGCTGCGCCCCTTCCTGTCCGAGATCAACATGGTCAATGCGCAGGCCATCGCCAAGGACAAGGGCATCACGGTCGACGAGGTCAAGCGTGAGGCGCCGGGCAATCTGGAGAGCACGATCCGCATTGTCGTGGAGGCTGACGTACCGCGCCACGCGGTCGGCACTGTGCTGTCAGACGGCGTGCCGCGCATTGTCGAAATCCGCGACATCAAGGTCGATGCCGCCTTTGCGCCGCACATGATCTATATCCGCAACGACGACAAGCCGGGCTTCATCGGCGCGTTTGGCTCGCTGCTCGGCGACGCGGGCGTCAATGTCGCAACCTTCAATCTGGGGCGTGACAAGCCCGGCGGCGATGCAATCTGCTTTGTGGCGGTGGATGAGAAAGTCGATGATTGGCTGCTCTCGCAGATCGAGGTGATCCCGCAGGTCAAGCGTGCGAGAAGGTTGGCGTTCTGAGGGGCCATTCCCGGGCGTGACGGCAGCACTCGTGCCATGTTAATCTTCTGATGAAACAGGAGAACAAGCATGCCTCGTATCGTGCAGTTCGAAGCAGAGTGGGACGAAGAAGCAGGAGTCTGGTGGGCTGCTGCCACGGGCGACCTGGGCATCGCCACCGAGTCGAAGACGGTCGAGGGCTTGAGGGAAAGGCTGAGGCTGATTGTGCCGGATTTTCTCGAAACCACCGAAGAGATCCGCATCGATCTGACGTTCAAGGTCTCTGATACCGTTAAAGCTGCCTGATTGTTCATGGGTGAGATCGGGCCGGAGCTGAAGCGCATCTTGCGCCGTGGTGGTTTTGAACTGCTGAGGCAGGGCAAGGGTGATCATGAGATATGGCTCAATCGCGCAACCGGCGTGTCCCTGACACTGGATGTCGGTACGAAATCCCGGCATTTGGCCAATGCCATCCTGAAGAAGGCCGGTCTTCCCAAAGCCTTCTGAGGCGTTTCGACACGCTTGCCAGCAGCTGTGGCAAGGGCCATGTCCGTGTGATGACCAACATGATCAGCACGGCAAGAACCGACCAAGGTGCCGCCTGCGCCATCTATTACGACGGTGCATGTCCCATATGCTCGCGCGAGATCGCGCTGTATCAGCGGCTGAGCGACGGTGCGGCGGATCAGCCGGCTTTCGAAAACATCGCGGCTGATGGAGCCGTGCTGCCGGAGGGTGTCAGCCGTGAGGATGCACTGGCCCGGCTTCATGTCAGACTTGGTTCAGGCGAGGTGGTCTCGGGTGCGGCGGCCTTCATTGCCATGTGGCGGGCGACGCCACGCTTTCGGCTGCTTGGGCGGATCGCGTCCATCCCGCCGCTGCCCTGGCTCCTGGAAAAGGCCTATCTCGGTTTCCTGAAAATTCGCCCGATGTGGCGCAAGGGCTGATCAGGCGGATTTTCTCTCCGCGATCCAGATGCCCCCCAGCACCAGCAAGAGCGCCACCGCGTGGTACGCCGCGAAGGGCTCGCGCAGCAGCAAAACGCCCAGAACGGCGCCCCAGATCGGCACCAGGTTGACGAACAGCCCGGCGCGGGCCGGGCCGATCAGTTCGACGCCGCGCATGAACATGAGCTGTGATGCGATGGATGGGCCAAGCGTGACATAAAGCACGATCAGCCAGCCTTTCCAGTTGGGCCATTGGTGTTGCCCAAGCGCAATTTCCCAGCCGAAAAGCGCCAGCGATAGCAGGCAGGCCACGATAGCCATGCACGTGAAGAATACCAGCCCCGGCAAGGCGGGGCGCTTGCGCAGGGCCAGCGTGTATCCGGCGTAGAACGCACCCGCGATCACCATCAGGACATCACCGTAGTTGAAAGCCAGCCGGGTCAATTCGGCCAGATCGCCGTGCAGCGCAACAATGATGACGCCAAGCATCGTCAGCACAAGTCCGGCGATCTGAAGAGCACTGAGCGGCGTGCGGAAAACCACCCATGCCCCGATCATGACCATGGCCGGGATCGCGCCCTGTGTGATGCCCATGTTGATCGCTGTGGTGTAGTGCCCCGCAACATACATCAGGGCGTTGAACACCGTGAAGCCGAGCGCGCCCATGATGGTGATCTGCAGCCAGCTTGCGCGGATCACGGGCCAGCATGCCAGCAGTTCCTTGCGGAACATGACAGGAAAGATCAGCGCGACACCAATCCAGCGGAGGGACGTCAGCGCCATGGGCGAGACATTGCCGACAGCGAGGCGGCTGGCGATGGCGTTGCCGCCCCAGAGCAGCGTGGTCAGCGCCAGAAGCAGGTAGGGGTTGGCCCATGCCTTGCGGGAGAGTTGGGTCAACGGCAAGGCGGGTGAGCTTTCGGTATGGCCATCAGATGCACGGTGCGTGACACCTAGCCTGTTCGCGCGGCCCCGTCATGCTATGCTGGCGCAAATCAGCCTTGCGTGGCTGACAGGATCATCGTTTCTGGATTTTCCGCTTCTGGTTTTTCTGCACATCTGCCCTTGCACCCATCCGTGAAGATCTTTCCATGACAAAGCCGATCCGCCTTCTGGTTGTCGAAGGCAATGTTCGCGAGGCCCGTGAAGCCCATGCCAGGGGCTATGGCCAGACACCGGGCGATTCCTATGCGTCGGTCGTGCGCCATCTCGAACCATCCGCCATCTGCGACATCGCCATGCCTGCCGACGAGGGCGCAAACCTGCCTGATCCTGCGGGCTTGCAGTCCTATGACGGAATTTTCCTGACGGGTTCGTCGCTGCACATCTACCAGATCGCCCCGCCCGTGACACGGCAGATCGAGCTGATGCGGGCGATCTACAAGAGCGGCACGCCCTGTTTCGGCTCGTGCTGGGGCATCCAGATGGGCGCTGTCGCAGCGGGCGGCACGGTGCTGGCCAACCCGGCCGGTCGCGAGATCGGGTTTGCGCGGCGCATCGTGCCGACCGAGGCCGGAGTACGCCATCCGTTGCTGGAGGGCAGGCCTCAAGCCTTCGATGCACCGGCCATCCACCTTGATGCCGTGGTCATGCCTCCTTCCGATGTCACCGTGCTGGCAGCCAATGCGATGACGCCCGTTCAGGCTGCGGAGATACGCCATGATGGCGGTGTGTTCTGGGGAGTACAGTATCACCCCGAGTTCTCACTGACGGAAACCGCCTCCATCCTCAAGCGGCTTGCCGAGCCTTTGATGCGCGAGGGGTTCCGCCGCTCGCAGGACGATGTCGCGCGCTATTGCGAGGAGCTTGTGATGCTCGATGCCGACCCGTCGCGCACCGATCTGGCCTGGGCTCACGGGCTGGATGAACAGGTGCTTGATCCGATGCTGCGCCTGACGGAAATCCGCAATTTCCTGCGCCACAGGGTCAAGTCCGGCATCAGCGAGCGCGGGCGGGCCTGAGCAGCCTGCGCACCAGATCATCGCACGTGAGAACATCGCCTTGTCACAAACCGGTGCCGACTTTCGTGCGCGATGCTCCAGCCCCGAAAAATCCGCAATTTTCGCGTGAATGTGACATGCGCCCGGTCCGGGTGCTGTTTCCGGAGCCACATCATCCATGAAAAGCCTTGCGCTCGCCTTTCTGGCGTCGGTTGCCGCCGTGCCTCTCGCTCATGCAGCGGATCTGCCCATGCCAAGCCGCATCGATGCGGTGACGGTGTTTCCGGATGCTGCCGCTGTCACGCGGGTGGGGGAGGTGCGGGTGCCGCGGGGCCAACACGTCATTCTCCTGCGCGGGTTGCCCGCAATGATCGATGCGGCATCGATCAGGGTCGAGGGCACCGGCGACGGGCAACTGCAGATCGGTTCAGCCGACATCAGGCGCATGCCTGCCGAAACCGCTCCGACCGAGGATGCGCAGAAGAAGCTGCGCGAGTTGCGGCTCGAGCTTGCGAAGGTGCGGGGCCGCATGGAGGCCATCGAGGCGCGGAAGAAGGCGGTGACGGATTTTTCGCGCATTGCCGCTGAAGCATCCGCCAAGGATGGCAAGGGCTTCGACATTGCGCAGGCCCGCGCCGCCTGGGCTGCGGTCGGCGAGGGCATTGCCGCCGCCAATGAGGTTTTGCAGGCGGAGGCCGGAAGGCTGGCCGAGATCGAAGCCGAGATCCGTGCGGTCGAGGCTGCGTCTGGCCGTCAGCGGCCCAATCTGGCCCCGGTTGTCGATGTTGCTATTTCTGTCGAGGCTGCGCGTGACATGGGCGCGGCGTTCAAGGTGACCTACCGCGTGGCGGGCGCGCGCTGGGCCGCAGTCTATGATGCGCAACTCGACACGACGCAGAACGGCCCGGTGGCCAGGGTCACTCTGGTGCGACGCGCCTCCGTCACGCAGCGCACAGGCGAGGATTGGAGTGACGTGGAACTGACATTGTCCACGGCGCGGGTGGCGGGCGGCGTAACCGTGCCGGATGTGAGGACGCAAGCGCTTGGCCTGCGTGATCCTGCCGTGGTCTTCGAGGCCGACCAGTTGCGCCGCCAGCGAAGTGTGGCACCTGCACCTGCGCGTCAGGAAGCTCCGGCCATGATGGCGGCTCCCGTTATGGCTGAACCCGTCAAGGCGCTGGAACAGGAAGCAGCCGCTTCCGCCACGGCTTTCTCGGCATCGTTCATGGCCCCTGGCCGTGTCAGCGTTTCGCGTGACGGTGCCCAGCGCACCTTGCGCCTGTCCAGCCATGTGATTGATGCGCCGCTGCTGGCGAAGATTGCGCCAGCGCTGGAGACGCGCGCCTATCTGTCCACCAATCTGACCTGGACCGATGATGTGCCGTTGCTGCCCGGCGAGGTCTCGCTGACGCGCGACGGTGTGTTTGTCGGCAAGGCGCGGATCGAGGCGGTGGCGCCGGGAGACCAGTTCGATCTCGGCTTCGGGGCTGATGACCGCATCAAGGTCGAGCGCGTGCCCGTGCGCCGCCGCGACAACGATCCGTCAGGCTGGAGCGCGAGCCGGAACCAGATGTCCGATCACCGCACGATCATCACCAACCTGCACCGCCGCCCCATGCGGATCAGTGTGACAGACCGGATTCCGGTGTCGGAAAACAGCGCCATCACCATCGAACCACTCGCCACCAACACGGTCCCGACGGAGAAAGTCGTGCAGGAACGGCGCGGCGTGATGGGCTGGACCCATGATTATGCGCCTTCCGAAAAGCGCGAGGTCAGGCTTGGCTGGCGGCTGCGCTGGCCCGCCGACCGGGAACTGGTGGGGCAGTAGCATCCGGTTTACCTTGACCGGGAGCGGCCTTTCACCCATGAGAGACTGCAAGGATCATTTCAAAGCCCTGGCCTTGCGCCGGGGCTTTTTATTGGGACGGAGCCTGAGATGGCAAACGTGGTTGTGGTTGGCGCCCAGTGGGGCGACGAAGGCAAGGGCAAGCTGGTCGACTGGCTGTCGAGCCAGGCCGATGTGGTCGTGCGCTTTCAGGGCGGCCACAATGCCGGGCATACGCTGGTCATTGATGGCAAGGTCTACAAGCTCTCGTTGTTGCCCTCGGGTATTGTCCGTCCGGGCAAGCTCTCGGTCATCGGCAATGGCGTTGTGGTCGATCCGTGGCATCTGGTCGAGGAAATCGCCAAGCTGCAGAGCCAGGGTGTCGCGATCAGCCGCGAGAACCTGCGTGTCGCCGACAATGCGACGCTGATCCTGCCGCTGCACCGCGAGCTTGACCATTTCCGCGAGACATCCAATTCCGGTCTCAAGATCGGGACCACCAAGCGCGGCATCGGCCCTGCCTATGAGGACAAGGTTGGACGCCGCGCCATCCGGGTGATCGATCTGGAGGATGAGGTGCTGCTCGAAGCCAAGATCGAGCGGCTCTTGACCCACCACAACGCACTGCGCCGGGGTCTTGGCATCGCGGAAGCTGACGGTGCGCAATTGCTTGCCGAACTGAAGGCCATCGCGCCGAAGATATTGCCCTATGCCGACACGGTCTGGGCCTTGCTCGATGGCGAGCGGCGGGCCGGAAAGCGCATCCTGTTCGAAGGCGCACAAGGCGCGCTGCTCGACGTCGACCATGGCACTTACCCGTTCGTGACCTCTTCCAACATCGTGGCGGGGCAGGCAGCGACCGGCTCAGGACTTGGACCAGGCGCGGTGGGCTACGTGCTGGGCATCGCCAAGGCCTATACCACACGGGTGGGCGAGGGGCCGTTCCCGACGGAATTGGACGACGAGATCGGCGAACTGATCGGCTCCAAGGGCAAGGAATTCGGCGTCGTCACCGGGCGCAAGCGCCGCTGCGGCTGGTTCGATGCCTGCCTCGTGCGCCAGACGGTGAAAACCTCCGGCATCGACGGCATTGCCCTGACCAAGCTCGACATTCTCGACGGCTTTGCCGAAATCAAGGTGTGCGTGCGCTATCTGCTGGATGGCAAGGAGATCGAGACCTTGCCGGCAGGGCAGGCGGCACAGGCGCGGGTCGAGCCGGTCTATGAAACCATCGAGGGATGGGAAGGCTCGACAGCGGGAGCGCGAAGCTGGGGCGAACTGCCTGCGCAGGCCATCAAGTATGTCCGACGCATCGAAGAACTGATCGGCGCGCCGGTCGCGGTTCTCTCAACGTCACCAGAGCGTGACGATACCATTCTCGTCCGCAATCCGTTCGAGGGTTGACGAACACGGCGTGTTCAGGACAAAGCACACCCATGGCAGATTTTTATCCTGTTCTGTCTCGCGCGATTGCCAGACTGACCCTGCAGACACCTGAAGCGCGCCGCGCGATCTATGATCGCGCCGGACAGGTGCTGGTCGCACAGTTGCAGTCTGTCGTGCCGCCCATGTCAGAGGCTGACATCAGCCGCCAGCGCATGCAGCTTGATGATGTGATCGCGCGGATCGAGCGTGAACAGCAACTGGCCCTGGAGGCCGGGCCTGAAACATTGCCCGAAACCTTGCCAGACATATCGGCTGACATTGCGCAGGGCGCTGTTTCCGGATTGGCGAAGGACGCCGCAGGTGATCGGCCGGATCCCGAGCCGACCGAGCTGGCCGATGGCCGGGCCGGTGGCGGCGGGAATGCGGCTGAGCCGGACGCGATGCCCGCCGATATGCCAGTGGCAGGTGTTGCTGCCGGACAGGCCGGGCTTGCAGGAAGCGCCCCGCAAGCGGTCATGGTTTCGCCGCGGCCTGTCGTCAAGCCACCTGGCGAGCAGACGGCATACATCCGCGTCGGCGTCGGCAAATCCGGGCTTGATGCGGGCGAAGGCGCGGCCCAGCCTGATGTGGTCAGCCAGCCGGACCGGCCCCGGCTTGATATTTCGCCAGTGGTTCCCAAGCGCGGCGGTGGTTTGCGCAAGGTGATTGTGGCCAGTGGCGTGCTGCTTGGCGTGGCGGCCATCGCCGTCACTGCCTATTATGTCAACCGCGATAACCTGTCCCAGCAGCCTGTTGTGCAAACACAGCCGAACCGTCCCGCGCCGCAACCGGATGGTGCGAAAATCACGGCACGGGCTGGGGCGGACAGCCAGCAGGTGCCAGCCCCTGTCCAGCCGCAGCCTGGCCCTGTGGCTGGCGGTGCGGGACAGCGGCCAGACATTGCCGTCGCGCAGCGGGCTGTGCTCTACGTCGAGCCGGTCGATCCCAACCAGCCGCCCCGCGCCATTGTCGGGCGTGTGTCATGGCGGGTCGAGGCCCAGAATGCAGGACAGGGGCAACAGCTTGAAACGGTCATCCGCGCCGATGTGGAAATCGCCGAAAGCGGCCTCAACCTGGTGTTCACGATCCGCCGCAACACCGACGCCGCATTCCCTGCTTCGCATATCCTCGGCATGCGCTTCCAGCGCGTGACGGATGATGGCAACGGAAGCGTGAAGGAGGCCGGTGTTCCGCAATTCAAGACCGAGGAAAACGAGCGCGGCGCGCCGCTCTCAGCCATCACCAGCATATTGGGCGAAAACCTTTTCGTTTCGGCCCTGTCACGCGTGCCGATCGAGGTCGAGCGGAATGTCGAGCTGATGCGCACTCGCAATTGGGTCGACATTCCCGTGCGTTTTGCATCAGGGAAGCGCGGCATCATCGCCTTTGAAAAAGGCCTCTCCGGCGATCAGAGGATCGCCGAAGGCTTCAGGTCGTGGCAGTGATGTCCGGCTGAACGACTAAATCCGGTTCCGTTTCGACAAGATCGCCAAAACGGAGAAAACCTGACCGGTTGCAACAGTCCAGAGCATGCTTCCGGCCAAACGCCGTCACCGCTCCTTCGCAGATTGATCAGGCGGGCGATGCGATCCTTGCCGGGGATTTGGGCGCTTCGCGGCGCACCAGTGCCGCTTTCACGGCCTCCTGCACCTTTTCGAACGCGCGCACCTCAATCTGGCGCACACGCTCGCGCGATACGCCAAACTCGTCGGATAGCTCTTCCAGCGTGATCGGGTCATCGACCAGCCGGCGCGCTTCGAAGATGCGGCGCTCGCGCGGGTTGAGGACACCCATCGCGTCGCGCAACGCGGCC
>JANMHN010000058.1:0-3373 GCA_031375185.1 Allobosea sp.
TTCTGGCCAAGCGTGACCGCCATCACGGCCAACCCATGGGGCGTGGTCACGCTGGTCGATCTTTATCTCGGCTTCCTGATCTTCGGCATCGTGATCGCCCGTTTCGAGCCAAACCGGGCGCTGGCCGTCGGCATGATCACGGCGCTGCCGTTTCTCGGCAATGTCGTGCCGCTGGCCTGGCTGGCCTGGCGCGGGCTTGATCTTGTCAAGTCCCGGCAAGGTTGAGCCTGTGCTCAAGACTTTTTGCCTGCTCGGCATCGCGCTGCTTGCCATCGTGAAGATCTGGGCCGGGATCACCGGTGATCTCGCCGCCACGATGGCCGATGCGGGCAAAGACCCGTGGGGCATCGTGGCGCTGGTCGCGCTTTACAGCGGCATGGCCGCGTTCCTCATCGTGCTGTTCCGGCTGGAGCCGGACCGCCGCATCGCATTCGGCGTGCTGGCCGCAACGCCGCTTGTTGGCAACATCGCGCTGGCGGGATGGCTGGCCTTTCGCGGGTTAGGCCTGATCAGGGGCCGAACAGGGCGTTGACGAGTTGCACAGCCATGGCGACGGCGAAACAGCATAGCCCTGCGAGGGCAAAATAGCCCGCGAAGCGGAAGAAGATGTCGCGCAGTGCCAGGCCGATGACCTGCTGGGCGAAGCGCGGATCGGGCCGCTCTTCGGGTGCCAGCAGCACCCACAATTCCGTGTGCTTGTAGGGTTTGCGAGGCGAACGCTGCGCCTTCACGGCCAGAACGCCCGCGCTCAGCATCATGAAGACAGCGCCCGATTTCAGCGCCACCAGCGGATAACCCGCCATGCCGATCATGAAACAGAAGATGGCAAGGCAAGCGAAACCGCAGGCGCGGGACACGGACAGATAAGCCATGTCGTTCAGGCGTGACCAATCCATGGTGTATCTCCCGATGTGCTGCAGCCCTGGCAAAAGGCTAGCATCAAACCAGCCAAAGGCCAGATCGGTGGATTTACGATGTCGTGATCAGGGGCCTGCTGGAGAACCTGACATCCTCGTTTTTACGAGGAGCGAAGCGACGAAGCAATCCAGAACCCTTCCGCAATGAGCGGAAACATCCTGTTCCCGGTCGCAGTGAAGTCTGGATTGCTTCGCTGCGCTCGCAATGACGTCATTCAAAAGCGTACTTCGAAATCCGGATGGGGTTGCGCTCCTCACCCGCTGCGCGCTGTCATGTTCAGCAAGGTCGGGATGGTGAGCACGAGGATGCCGCCAAGCCAGATCCAGAGGGATGTCGGCGTGCTTTCCTTTAGGCCCTTGCCGCGCTCGTAGATCGCTGCGGCCACGCCGCCGAAGGCGAGCGTGAGTGCCGAGAGAAACAGCGAGGTGAAATAAAACTGCAGGATTGGCGAGGTGATGAAGAAACCCGCCGCAAATGGCTTGATCAGGATGAAGACCGGATCAAAGTAAGCTGAAAAATGCATGCCGTTAAGCAGCGACATGCCGGCGATGCCGACAAAGATGCCATCCTTGCGCAGCATGTCCTCGCGGTCGTCAGTTTTTGGGTTGCTCATGGCCGCGGCGCTCCAACGATGGTGGGCATCCAGCCCATGGCGGCGAAGCCGACAAAGACCACGAGGCGGATGAACAGAACCCACACAACGGTCAGCAGCACGACCACGCGCTCATGAACCGCAAGCGGTGTCACCATCTGCACCGCATTGACGGCAGGCTGCGTGATCTGGCGGAACACCGTCCAGATAACCTTGTCGCTGCCTTCGGGAAAGAAGAGCGACAGGACGAAGCGGCCCATCAGCGTGTACATCAGCGCGGCCAGCGCCAGATTCGGGATCTGGTAGAGCCAGAACAGTCCCTGGCTGTCGACGTCGGTCATGGTTTGATGATCCCCGGATGATGTCGCCTGTCACTTAAAACGAAGAAAGGGGCGGAACAAGCCGCCCCTTCACGTCGATGGATGCGTGGCTGGCCTGATGGCCCGCCCGTCATCAGCCGGTCTTCTCGATCATCACAGCCGCGCCGCGCGGGCGACGGATGTCGTCGATGAAGCTCTGCATTTCCTTGCTTGGCGCCGTGGTGAACTTCGAGACGATGATCATCGTCAGGAAGCCGATCGGCATGCCGAACAGGCCTGCCGAGATGTTGGCGACGTTGAAGTAGCCGACACGGGAGGCGAGCGGATGGTTGATCAGAACCATGCCCTGCTGGAAAAGTGCAGGCTGTTCGGCCTTCAACTTGGCAATATCCACCAGTGGCAGACGGGTTGTCGGATGAACATGGGAGACCATGCCCATCACATCAACACCGAAGCCCGGGAAGTAGCGGGTCACGACGAGGTAGGTCAGCGTGGTCAGGAAACCGGCCCAGATACCTGCCACGGCACCAGCCGAAGTGGTCTTCTTGGACCAGATGCCCATGACGAGCGCCGGGAACAGACCCGCTGCAGCCAGCGAGAAGGCCCAGGCCACCATGGCCACGATGTCTGCCGGACGCCCCGCCGCCACATAGGCTGCAATGATCGCAACCACGACCAGAAGCACACGGGCGATGATGAGCTTCCTCTTCACAGGAGCGTCCTTGTTGATCATGCGTGAGTAGACATCATGCGACAGTGCGTTGGCGATGGCGAGCAGCAGCCCGTCAGCGGTCGAGAGCGCGGCAGCCAGACCGCCCGCGGCAACAAGGCCGGAGACGACGTAAGGAAGGCCGGCGATTTCAGGCGTGGCGATGACGATCGCGTCGGCCTGGATCGCAAAGTTGGCAAGACCAAGAATGCCGGTATGACCCGCAATCCTGCCGCAAGCCGCCGTGATCGAGGCCACATCGACGGCATTGACGCCGCAGATCTGGATAAGGCCGATCTTGCCATAGCTGTAGATCCACGCGGGCAACTGGCCGAGCGGCTTGCCGATGACGTTCTCGAACACCTCGAGCTTCGCGAAGGCGGCATAGGCCGGCGCCGTGAAGTAGAGGATGAAGATGAACAGCAAGGTCCAGGCCACCGACTGACGGGCTTCACGCACCGAAGGAGTGGTGAAATAGCGCATCAGCACGTGAGGCAGCGAAGCCGTGCCGACCATGAGGCAGAGCACGAGCGCAAAGAAGTTCAAGGGGTCGTAGCGGGCGAACGGCACGATGTGCGATGCCGCCGCCGAAACACCGAGTGCTGCTTCCTTGATTTGGATCTCGGAGAGAACCGTGCCGTAGGTGAGCTGCGGGATCGGAATGCCGAACTTCTGGGTCGAGAGGATCACGACCGGGACGAGGTAGGCGATGATCAGCACGATATACTGGGCCACCTGGGTCCAGGTCACAGCGCGCATGCCGCCAAGCATCGAGCAGACGAGGATGCCGACGAGGCCGACGAACACCGCCATCTCGAACGACATGCCGAGCAG
>JANMHN010000059.1:0-2326 GCA_031375185.1 Allobosea sp.
GCGGAAATCATCGAAACCGATGATCACGTCCGTCCAGTTGTAGGCGGGGCCGAGCGGCATCTCGACCTCGGTGATGATGCCGTTGGTGCCGTAGGCGTGGCTGACCTTGTGCAGGTCATCGCCTGTCAGGTCGAGCACGCGCGGGCTTGCTTCCATGGTCACGACCTTGAGCCGGATGATGTTGCCATAATCGCGCAGGCCGCCCCATTTGATCGAGCCGACGCCGCCGGACCCGCCGGCGATGAAGCCGCCAATGGAGGCTGTGTGATAGGTCGAAGGATGCAGGCGCTGTTCCTGGCGCGAATGCGCCCGCGTCTCCTCGTCGATCTTGGAGATGACGGCACCCGGCTCCGCAACAAAGCGGCCCGGCGCAACCGACAAGACCTTGTTGAAGCCTGACAGGTCCAGCACGACACCGCCTGCCAGCGGCATGGCTTGGCCATAGTTGCCCGTGCCGGTGCCGCGCGGTGTGATCGGGATGCCAAGCTCGAAGGCGGTCTTGAGGGTGTGGATCACCTCGGCTTCGGAGGTGGGCGAGACGATGATGTCTCCGGTGATGTGCTCGAGCTGGCGCTTCAGGGTGGGTGAATACCAGTAGAAATCACGGCTCTTCTGCTTGACCAGCGCCGGATTGTCCTCGCTGCGGACCTGACCCAGGCGGGCCTTGAACGTGGTGATGTCGTAACGCGCGCTCATGGTGCAGGCCTCAATGTGTCATCAGGTGGTCGAGTTCGGCATAGTCCGGCAACGTCGTGTCGATGGCCTTGCCCGCAACCAGAACCGTGCGGTCGCCTTGCGGCCTTGCGAACAGTTCTGTCAGGGAGCGCGCTCGGGTCAAGACCATGTCGGCTGCGCCGCCAACAGCAAGGCACGCTTCTCCTCCAAGTCGCATGATGCTGGCCGGGGTGGTGGTGATGGCGGCTGGCCAGTCGGTGTCGCCATGGTCGAGCTGAAGGATGCGGGTGGCTTCGCGCCACACCTCGACCATGTCCAGGTCGCCATAGGCATAGAACGGATCGCGCGTGTTGTCCGACGAGATCATGACGGGGATGCCAGCCGCCTTCAACTCGTGCAGCAACGTGACGCCGCGCCAGCGGGGGGTGCGGCCCTTCGTGCGGTCTTGAAGGTACATGTTGCACATCGGCAGAGAGACGATGGCGATGCCTGCCTCGGCCACCCTGGCGATGATCCGCGCTTCGGCTTGCGGCATCTGCAAGGCCAGAGAACAGCAATGCCCGCACAGGATCTTGGCCGTGAAACGATGCCCGATGGCAGCATCCGCGATAGCCTCCAGCGAAAGCGCGGCGGGATCGTTGGTCTCATCGACATGGAAATCGAGATCGAAGCCATGTTCGCTTGCCGCGCGGAACATGACGTCTAGCCCGGCCTTCAGGTTAGGCCCCATGTAGGTGACGCAGCCGAGGATGCCCGAGCCATGCCGTTTCACGGCGGCGATCACCTCGCGCATGTGACCTGGATTGACCGCGTGGTCGATGCCGAACAGCGGCGTGGCCTGCATGTCGATCCGGCCCGCCCATTCGGCACGCAACTCCTCGAACACCGGCCAGGAAATCGCGATCTGGGACCCAACGGAATCCAGATGGGTGCGGATGGCGCGCGTGCCATGCGCGAAGGCCGATCTGAGGCCAAAGCTCATGCGGGCCTTGACATCGGCGGCGCTCCAACTGGCCTCCCGGTCGGCCATCACGGCGCTCAAGGCACCCATGAAGGTTCCATCCGGGTTGGGGCGGCGTGGCCAGATATGGCCCTTGTCGAGATGGGTGTGGCATTCCGCGAAGCGCGGAAAGACCATCCCGTCCGAGAGATCGAGGGTGGGCATGCCGGGCGAGAGCACCTCCTTGCCAGCGGCGACGATGGAACTGATCCTGCCATCCTGGATGGTCAGATCGACGGATGCGATGCCATCGCGGTTTGCCGCCAGCGCAGGTGCGCTGGCAAGGCACAGCGGAACACGGGCATTGAGCAGGCGAAAGGCAGCAGCCTGGGGTACTGCGGCGAAACCGGTTTGCATCTGGACAGTCCTGAAAGGAAGGCAAACAAAAAGGGCCGCGTGCCAGGGTGACGTTGGCCCTTCAAGAGTGGGAGAACTGCAAAGTCCTCGTCCTTCGACAGGCTCAGGATGAGGACTTTGGCAGGCTGATGAGCCGGCGGCTCACCCCTTGCGCAGGTTGATGCCGACGCCCTTGTTCACGAAGGCCAGCGAGTAGCTCTTCTTGTAATCAAGGGTTGCGGGCACGACACCGGCCTTCACCATCTTGTCGAAGAAGCTCTTCATCTGCGCATCGCTCATGGCACCGACGCCGGA
>JANMHN010000079.1:0-15413 GCA_031375185.1 Allobosea sp.
GCAGCGGGTTTCATGGCGGAAGCGGTCTGGCATGCCACGGGTGCGCCTGGTCTACTGGTCACGACGCTGGGGCCGGGGCTGACCAACGCGGTCAATGTCATCGCCAATGCCCATCAGGACAGGGTGCCCATGATCGTGATCAGCGGCTGTGTCGATGCAGCACTGGCGGACAGCTACACACACCAGATCATCGACCATGCAGCGCTGATGCGGCCCATCACCAAGGCAACTTTCAGGGCGCAGGCCGGCACCGAAGACCTTGTGACCGACAAGGCTCTTGCCACGGCCATGAGGGGGCGGCCCGGACCGGTGCATATCGACCTGCCGATCACGGTTGCGGAGGCCAGCGTGCCGTGGCGCGACCTTGTGATGTCGATACCTCCTGTGCCCGCGCTCCCGGCAGATCTTGCGCCGATGCTGGAGATGATCAGCGTGGCCAGGCGTCCGCTGATCATCGCGGGGCTTGATCTTCTGACAAGACAAGGCACCTCGGCACTGACCGCCTTCACCGAGGCGCTGCAGTCGCCTGTGCTCTCGACCTACAAGGCCAAGGGCATGCTGCCGGACCAGCACCCGCTTTATGTCGGCGCCATCGGGCTGTCGCCAAAGGCCGACGCCATCGTCAAGCCGTTGATCGAGGCCGCCGACCTGATCATCCTTGCTGGTTATGATCCCATCGAGATGCGGCAGGGCTGGCGCAACCCGTGGCCTGCAGCGAAGCCTGTGATCGACCTTGTGGCCGAGCACATGCAGCACGGCATGCACATGGCCAGCATCACCCATGAGGGTGATGTCGCCCTCGCATTGACGACACTGGCGCAGCGCATCACTCCCCGCGCCACATGGCCCGATCAGGCACCGGCCCGGACAAAAACCGCGCTCGCCTCTGCCTTCGCGCGTCCGCCCGGCAAGCCATGGGGGCCGCATGCCGTGTTCGAAACGATGCGCAGGATCGCGCCACCATCGGTTGTCGCAAGCGCCGATTCAGGCGCGCACCGCATCCTGCTCAGCCAGATGTGGGCCTGCCCGGCCCCGCGCACGCTCCTGCAGTCATCGGGTTTCTGCACCATGGGAGGCGCCTTGCCGCTCGCGGCGGGGCATGCGCTGGCCACGGGGGAGCACAGCCTGTGTTTCGTGGGGGATGCCGGACTTGAAATGGTGCTCGGCGAAATCGCGACCTTGCGCGACCTGAAGCTGCCGGTGGTCATCGTCTGCCTTGTCGACAGGGCGCTGGCCCTGATCGAGCTGAAGCAGCGCCAGATGCAGTTGCCGCGTCAGGGGGTGGATTTCGGCAGCACCGACTTTGCCGCCGTCGCACGGGCACTGGGTGGACATGGTGCCACCGTATCAGACATTGCGGCGCTGGAGAGCGAAGCATGCGCAGCGTTCGCGCGACCCGGTTTCACGCTTCTGGCCGCAGATATCGGCGACCGCGCCTATGATGGCGCGTTCTGATGCAGGACAGCCTTTCAAGGGACAACCAGGGCACGAGGCGGGCCACGCCAGCAGGCCCCCATGCAGCCGCCAAGCCGCCGCGTGACCAGCGCCTCGATTTCTTTCGCGGCCTCGGCATGCTGATCATTTTCATGGCCCATGCGCCGGGAAATCCCTGGAACAGCTGGATACCGGCACGCTTCGGGTTTTCCTCCGCCACCGAACTGTTCGTGTTCTGCTCTGGCCTGGCCAGCGCCTTCGCCTTTGGCGGCACGTTTCTCAAAAGCGGCTGGTGGCTAGGGACGGCACGCATCGCTTACCGTGTGTGGCAGGTTTACTGGGCGCATATCGGACTGTTCATCGCGCTGGCCGCGCTGGCCGTGATGGTGAAGCAACTGGGCTGGGGCGATGCCTATTACGAGGAGCACATCAGCCCCATCGCGCAAGACCCGGGAACAGCCATTCTGGGGCTTGTCACGCTGCGCTGGCTGCCAGGCTATCTCGACATCCTGCCAATGTACCTGATCATTCTGGGCATGGTGCCTGTGATGATGCTGCTCCGCCGCCTGCACCCAGTGTTGCCGTTCGCGCTCAGTCTTGGCCTGTATGCGTCAGTCTGGCTGTTCGGCATCAATCTGAAGGGCAACCCGTGGTCGGAGTTCGGCTGGTTCTTCAATCCGTTTGCCTGGCAAATGATCTTCTTCATCGGGTTTGCGTTCGGGATGCGCTGGCTGCAGCCTCCCTTGCTTGGCCAACGCGCCATGGTGACCATCTGTGCGGTCTTTGTGATGGTGGCTCTTCCGTTCAGCTTCTGGGGCTTCACCAATGCCTTTCCGGCGCTGGCGGCAGCGCATGAGTGGCTGCTCTCGGGAGAGGAGAAAACCAACCTGCATCCGCTCAGGATCGTGCATTTTCTGGCCGTCGCCTATCTTGTCCTCAGTTTCGTTGCCCAAAGGAAGCCGAGACTTGACGGGGCGCTGGGCCGCCATGTCATCAAGGTCGGACAGCAGTCGCTGGCGTCCTTCCTGCTCAGTCTCGTTGTTGCAAGACTGGCCGGGGTCGCCCTTGATATGATGGGCCGCGACGCGTTGCCGACAACAGCCATCAACCTTGCTGGCCTCGCGCTGATCATCTTCGGTGCCCATGCCGTCGGCTGGTTCAAATCTTCGCCCTGGGCGGGCATGCGCGCGGGCAAGCCTCGATAAAACGTCATCGATCACGCATCGGTGATCCCATCCGTCGTAACGCTGCGATGGAACCTTGCGAATTGATCCATGACACGCCCCTGGACTGATTGCAGGACATTGACCGATGCCGACCATGCACGACACCAGCGGTGCCATCACGACCATTGCAAACGCGACAGCTCTTGCCCACTGGGACGACACGATCGAGCACGTGCTGGCCCATGCTGCGGCGGCACCAGCAGCATTAGCTGCGACACTTAAGGCTGACCCCTCATTCGTGCTTGGTCATGCCGTGAAGGGGTTGATGATCCTGACTCTGGCACGCAGCGAAATGCTGGATGATGCACGCGGGCAACTCGTGATGGCGCGTCGCCTTGACGGCTCGGCACCGGTATCGGAACGGGAGCGTTGCTACATGACGGCTCTCGAGCACTGGCTCGGCAAACGGCCTGACCTTGCCGCGCAGGCGCTTGACGCTGCCATCCGGGCCGACAGGCACGATGTGCTGGCGGCCAAACTGGCCCATGCCATCCGCTTCATGATGGGCGATCTCCGCGGCATGCTGAGCGCCGCGCGGGACCATATGGACCTTCACGGCCTCAAGGGACCGCACAGTGGCTATCTCCTCGGCTGCCTGGCCTTCTCGCATGAAGAAAATGGTGATTACCGTCAAGCTGAACGGCTTGGCCGGCATGCGCTGGAGATGAGTCCGCGCGATGCCTGGGCCCGGCATTCCGTGGCTCACGTCATGGAAATGACCGGCCGGGCGCAGGAAGGCATCGGCTGGCTGGCGCAGGGGCGCGAGCATTCGCTGCACTGCAACAACTTTGCCTTCCACCTTGCCTGGCACGAAGCGCTGTTCAACCTCGAGCTTGGCAACACATCGGCAGCCCTTCGTCTTTATGATCAGGACATTCGCGCCCGCAAGACCGATGATTACCGCGACATCGCCAACGCGGCATCCCTGCTGCAGAGGCTTGAATTTGCCGGCATTCCTGTGGGCCACAGGTGGCATGAACTGGCTGATCTTGCCTCAAACCGGGTCACGGACCGTGCGCTGGTATTTGCGGACCTGCACTATGCGCTGGCGCTGATGGGGGCGGGCCGTGAAGACGATGCAGAGCACATCCACCTGAACCTGTCACAAGATGCGTCCAGCGGGCATGATGGACAACTGGCCCGCTGCATCGGCGCGCCTGTGACAGCCGCCATTCGGGCTTTCCGTGCCAGACGCTTCAGCGAGGCGACGCGGCTCATGCTCACCGCGCGTCCACTGCTTCAAAGCATCGGTGGCAGCCACGCCCAACGCGACATTTTCGAGCAGTTGCTGATCGAGAGTGCGATCCGCAGCGGTGACATCGCGCTTGCAACGCGCCTTCTCGAGCAGCGGCTTGTTTCGCGAGGGGGGCAGAACCGTTTCGCCGCCCAACGGCTCGGCCAGATCGCCCAGGCCAACCGCAAACCGGCCATGCGCCTCGCGGCAGCGCTCGTGGCCATGGCACCATCTCCAGCCGTTCACTGACGTCGGCTCACGCATTCTTCGTGCCTCCCTCCAACTGCCCTTGCAGGCAACATCGAGAGACCCCCCATGACCCCGACAAACACACTGTCCCAACGGAGTTATCCCTTGCCATCCGCCCGCACGATCTGGCACCTGTTCATCGGTGGCTGTGCCGGTCTGGGGTTCTGGGAAGCTTTTTCCGCCGTACCGACCGCCATGGTGGCCGGATTTCCGCTGCAGCCACCTGAACTGGTTAAATCACTGTTCCAGAACACGCTCGGACTGACCGTGTCCGATGTGTTTGCCCATGCCGTCCATTATGTGACCGGCTTTCTGCTGTACCCGATCGGCTACTGGATCATCACCCGCCTGATCAAGAGCTTCGGCATGCCCGCAGATGGCTGGATCTGGGGTGTCGTGACATATGTCATCGCGCTGGGTGTGATGGCCCCGCTTGCCGGCCAGAAATTCCTCCTGCTTGACATTCCGCTGCTCTCGCTGATGAGCCTGATCGGCCATGCCATCTACGGATACATAGCCGCGCTTGTGTTTGAACTCATGGAGCGAAACTGAACTTTGCATTGTCAGGACGGTCGCTGCCTTCACCAACTTCACAGTTACGTGTCTCGCAAGCACGGCATATGTATTGCATTCGTCTGCACTGAACCCTAGCACTGCGAAGCGGTGTTGGATGATGAGACAACTGGTTGTTCCTGCTGAGGGACGCAACCTGTTTGTCGTGAAAAGGCGCAGTGATGGCAGGGCAGGCAATTTGGCGTGGACTGGCGGCTATCGTCGTGCTCGGCGGCGGCACAGTCGGTTATTTTCACTACACCGGCAATCCGGCCCCTTACCCGATTTCGGCAGTCATGCCCTATGTCGCCGGGCTACCGTTCATGCCTCCGGCTGGCGGCAAGCCCGCACCGTCACAGGCTGCTGCCTTAGCGCCAGGTGCGGGCACTCCCGGCGCGCCTCCGGCACGCCCGCCCGTTCCCGTTGCCACGGGAAAGGCAGAGCGCAAGCCGATGGCTGTTCGCCTTGATGCCCTTGGGACAGTCCAGGCTGTCGCATCGGTCAGCATGCGGGCGAGGGTCGAAAGCCAGATCATGGAAGTCGCCTTCCAGGATGGGGCCTCCGTCAAGGCGGGCGACGTGCTGTTCAAGCTCGACTCCCGTCAGATCGAAGCGCAGATCCGGCAGGCTGAAGCGACCTTGTCCCGCGACCGGGCGCAGCTTGCAGCGAATGAATCCGACTACAAGCGGGCACAGGAGCTTGCGCGGCGCGATTTCGCCTCCGAGCAGCGCCTCGATCAGGCCAAGGCACTTGCCGAGACACAGCGTGCCGTTGTCCGGGCGAGCGAAGCCAATATTGACAACCTCAAGGTGCAGTTGAGCTTTTACACGCTTTCGGCCCCGATTTCTGGCCGCATCGGTGCTGCAGGCCTGAAAGCGGGCAACATTGCCAAGACCGGCGATGGCTCGCCCGTTCTTGCCTCGATCAACCAGACAAGCCCAATCTATGTGGCCTTTGCCGTGCCGCAGCGCTACCTGATCGACCTGAAATCCGCGATCACGGACGCCGGATCATCCGCCATTGCCACCCCCCAGGGGTTGCCGAAATCCGCGACAGGCCGTGTGGCTTTTGTCGACAATATCGTGGACGCGACCACGGGAACCATCACGGCTCGCGCCGCTTTCGAAAATGCCGACGAGATGCTGTGGCCAGGGGCGCTGTGCAATGTACGCCTGACCCTGCGCACCGAGAACGATGCGCTCGTGGTTCCACGCGAAGCCGTGCAGACAGGACAGACGGGAACGTTTGTCTTTGTCATCGAAGGTGATGTCGCACGGGTTCGCCCGGTCGTGGTCAACCGCATCTCGGATGGCCAGACGGTTCTGACCAGCGGGTTGCAGGGCGGCGAGACGCTTGTGACCGACGGGCACCTTCTCCTGACCAACGGCGCGCGTGTCGTGGTCCGCCAGCCAGGTGCTGCTCCTGCTGGCGGCGCGCCCGCTGGCAGGCAGGCACCAGGTGGTGAGGCCCGTCCGCAAGGCGCGCCAGCCGCGCAACAGCAGCGCCCGACACAGGGTTGAATGGGCTTGGCTGAATGGGCTTTGCTGAAAGTCTTGGCTGACCGGACCGCCTGAACAACTGACTGGTCTATCTCGGCCAGCATGAACCACCTGCCCAAGGGCAAAAGGAACGGAACAGATGTCTCTTCCCGAACTTTGCATCCGCCGTCCCGTGATGACCACCTTGATGATGCTGTCATTCGTGGTCTTCGGGTTCTTCGCATTTCGGCAATTGCCGGTTGCCGCGCTTCCACGCGTGGATTTCCCGACCATCAACGTGCAGGTGCGCCTGCCCGGTGCCAGCCCTGAAACAATGGCGACCTCGGTGGCGGCGCCCCTCGAGCGTGAGCTGGCGTCCATCGCCGGCATCGCCTCGATGTCGTCGATCTCGCAGCAGGGCTCGACCTCGATCACGATCCTGTTCGACCTGGACCGCAGTATCGACGGCGCAGCACTCGATGTGCAATCCGCCATCAGCGCATCAGCACGGCGGCTGCCGCAGGATCTCCCCGCCCCGCCCTCCTTCCGGAAGGCCAATCCGGCTGACCAGCCCGTGCTGTTCCTGGTGCTGACATCGGGCACGCAGCAGCTATCCACTGTCAACGAATATGCCGAAACCATCCTGCAGCAGCAGATTTCGCAGATTCAGGGCGTTTCGCAGGTCAACGTGTTCGGCGCTCAGAAATATGCCGTTCGCATCTATGTCAACCCTGACTCCGTATCGGCGCGAGGGCTGACCCTGAACGAAGTGCGGGCCTCGGTGCAGGCTGCCAACTCTAATTCTCCCGTCGGCACCATTTCCGGCGAACGGCAGCGGCTGACGCTTGGCGCAACCGGCCAGCTCGAGAAAGCCTCCGAATATGGGGGGCTCATCATCGCGCAGCGCAACGGCGTGCCGATCAAGCTGGAGGATGTCGCCAACGTCATCGACTCTGTCGAGAACAACCAGACCGCAAGCTGGTATAACGGTCAGCGCTCGATCATCCTGGCTGTCTACCGCCAGTCCGACGCCAACACCGTCGATGTCGTGCAGCAGATCCGCGATCGCCTGCCTGCCTTCCGCGATCAGCTTCCCGCCTCGATCGAGTTGGCCGTCCTCAACGACAGGGCACAGCCGATCAAGGCCTCGGTCGAGAAGGTACTGGAAAAACTGGTGATCGCGACGCTCTGCGTGATCCTTGTGATCTTCGTCTTCCTGAAAAGGCTGACAGCCACGCTGATCCCGACCATCACTTTGCCGATCTCGCTGATGGGCACCTTCGGGTTCATGTATCTGTTCGGTTATTCCCTGGACAACATCTCGCTACTGGCGCTCACGCTTGCCGTGGGGCTGGTCGTGGATGACGCCATTGTCGTGCTGGAAAACATCGTCCGGCATATCGAAATGGGCAAAAAGCCGTTCGAGGCGGCCTTGATCGGCTCGCGCGAAATCGGCTTCACCATCATCTCGATCACGTTGTCGCTCGTCGCCGTGTTCATCCCTGTCTTCCTGATGGGCGGCGTCGTGGGGAGGGTGTTCCGCGAGTTCGCCGGCACGATTTCGGCGGCCATCCTGGTGTCCGGCTTTGTCTCGCTCACCCTCACGCCGATGATGTGCGCCCGCCTGCTGAAGGGCCACCACGGCGAGCATGAGAAGAAGACCCTGATGGACCGGATCGTGGACCCGGTCTT
Source organism: Allobosea sp. (assembly GCA_031375185.1). Taxonomy (GTDB): domain Bacteria; phylum Pseudomonadota; class Alphaproteobacteria; order Rhizobiales; family Beijerinckiaceae; genus Allobosea. The sequence continues at coordinate 7,866 of JANMHN010000079.1, forward strand.
CAACGCTGTTCTTGCGGGATACCGCGTCAGTCTCGACCTGGTTCTGAAGGCTCGCCTTCTGGTCCTGCTCCTGACCATCGCCACTGTCTTCCTGACTGTGAAAATGTACATCGACATCCCGAAAGGGTTTTTTCCGGTCGAAGACACAGGCCTTCTGCGCGGCGCGACCGAAGGGCCGCCTGACACCTCGTTCGAGGCCATGTCGGCGCGCGTCCAGCGACTTGCAGACATCGTCAGGGCTGACCCCGCTGTTGATTACATGACGGTCAACATCGGCGGCTTCAGTTCAGTCAACACCGGCTTCATGTTTATCGCGCTGAAGCCGCGCGAGCAGCGTGACAGCGCGACAGAGATTATCAACAGACTCAGGCGCGCCTCATCCTCGGTTCCCGGTCTGACAGCCGTGTTCCAGCCGGTGCAGAACCTCAACCTGAACACCGGTCGGCCATCGCGGGCTGCCTACCAGTATTCGGTTGCGGGGCCGGACCTCGAACAATTGTTCAATCTCGCACCGCGCCTGCGCGAGCGGCTGTCGCAACTGCCGCAGTTGCGAGATGTTTCGCTCGACCTGCAATTGCGCAATCCTCAAGTCTCCGTGGAACTTGATCGCGACCGGGCTGCGAGCCTTGGCATCACGTCCGACCAGATCCGCCAGACGCTGTACAACGCGTTCGGCCAGCGCCAGATCGCCACCATCTTCACGGCGTCGAACGATTACCAGGTCATCATGGAGGCTGATCCGGCCTTCCAGCTCGATCCGGTTGTGCTCTCGCGTCTGTTGCTGCGCACGGCGGGTGGGCAGAACGTGCCGCTCGAAGCTGTTGCCAAGATCAGCCCCTCGGTCGGCCCGCTGGCCGTCAACCGCATCGCACAGCAACCTGCAGTGACATTCTCGTTCAACACAGGTCCGGGCATCGCCATCGGCGAAGCTGTGACCGCCATACGTGCCGCCGAACGCGAATTGAATATTCCACCGTCGATCAACACGACGTTCTCAGGATCGGCCCAGCTCTTCCAGGATGCGCTCAAGGGACAGGGCCTGTTGATCATGGCTGCGGTGCTCGTGATCTATATCGTGCTCGGCATCCTGTACGAGAGTTACGTCCACCCGATCACGATCCTGTCCGGCCTTCCCTCAGCCGGGCTAGGCGCGCTGCTGGCGCTGCAGTGGTACAACATGGACCTGTCTGTGATCGCCATCATCGGCATCCTCATGCTGATCGGCATCGTGAAGAAAAACGCCATCATGATGGTGGATTTTGCCATCGAGAAACGCCGCTCGGAGAATGTCGACGCCATGACGGCCATCCGCGAGGCGGCGCTGGTCCGGTTTCGTCCGATCATCATGACCAGCTTCGCCGCGATCTTCGCCATCCTACCCATCGCGCTGGGTTCGGGGGCAGGCGCGGAATTGAGGCAGCCGCTTGGCGTCGCGGTGGTCGGCGGCCTCATCCTGTCTCAGGTGCTGACCTTGTTCATCACACCAGTGGTGTATTTCTACCTCGACAAGGTCGACTCGCTGATTTCCGGACGGAAAACCAGGACATATGCCGAGCCTGAGCCAGTGCCTGCTCCGGCAGAATAGGCCGAAACAACCGTCGGAACGCAATCGAGAGCATCCATAATCTGCGATTTCGTGCTGATCCGACAGACAAATCCCACAAAAGCTGATGCTGCTTTTGTGGGATTTTTTGTTCATCTGATCGGGCTCACGACGAATGGCGGCTTCATGCATGCTGCTCTTCTGCCGACTGCGATTAACACTATTCCAGAATGACACAGACCAAAGCATTGCGCCTTCACATCTCATTAGCTATGCATCTGTTGCGGCGGGTGATGTTGAGTGTTGTTGGAGTAAACGTCATGCTGTCTGAATCGCATTCTGGCCAAGGTCAGAGCTTCCTTGCTGTTGCCACGTCAGAAACCGCCGTTTCGGCTCCTCCACATCTCGCCATTCGTGAGCACTTTCGCGGTGATGCCGCAGACAAAACCCGTGTGGCCCTGTCTCCTCGCCTGATGGCGCTTGGAACACTTGGCGTCGTGCTTGGTGTCGGTTCAGCCTTGCTGGGCGTCTCCTTCGTACAGGCCAGTGATCGTGTCGATATGTTCGAGGTCGCGCGGTTTGATCAGGCACAAAAGCGCGCACGGATGGACAGCATCCCGCGCCAAGTCTTCACCTCAACCGCCAACAGCTATGCGCCGGTGCGGCCCATCAAGTACCATCCGCTGTCCGACGTCTCGCCCCAGGGGCGTGTGTCCTTCCCTGATTTCAACTTCAATCCTTTCTCCTTTCCGCAAGGAAAAGCTGCGGCCCGCACAAAGAAAAAAGTGAACGATGTTGCCACCGGCAACGATGGCTTGCCGATTTACACCACAGTGTCAGGCGCATCTTCCTCACCGCGTTCGATCTGCGTCAGGCTCTGCGATGGTTATCAGCATCCGCTCGGCAACATTCGTGACATGGCGGACCTGCCCGGCCATGAGGCGCTTTGCAAGGCGACATTCCCCGGCGTCCCTACCAAGGTGTTTCGTGTCGCGCCCGGCGCTGATAACATCGACAATGCCGTGAGTTCGGACGGCAAGACCTATCGCTCGTTGCCGATGGCCAATGCCTATCAGACGTCGATCGACCCGGCCTGCGCGCGGCCGCGGACCGGCACACAGACCGTCTCGCTGCTGAAGGACTTCACGCTTCGTGCAGGCGACACCGTGATGATCAATGGTCGGCCCCGCGTGTTCGGCGGCTCGTCGAGCTATCCTTATACAGCCAGCAACTTTCGCGATTTCCGCTCGTCAACCGCCGTTTCAGACAACACCCGCAAGCAGATCGATGACATTGTCGGAGTCTCCCGACAGGAACGCCTGAGCCGCGAGGTGAAGCGCATGTCGCGTGTCAAAGAGGCGAATGCCGTCGATGCCAGCCGTGCCATCGATATCATCCAGGGCGGGCGCTTCGACAGCCCTTCGGCAGGTGCGGCTGCCGGCCGCGCGCCTCATGTCAGAATCGTTGAACTTGGCCGCCGCTGACTATGACGAACACCACCATGTAATCTGTTGCGTATCCGCTAGCGCACAGCCTTTTGGCCAGCACCTTGTGCTGGCCATTTCATTTTCCCGCCAACCCTCTGAACAGGACTGTTTTTTGACGTTGATTCTAAAAGTTCCAATGTAGAGGGTGGATCCAGCTACATTAGAATTTATCTAAGATATTGTTATATAACAGATTTTTGTTGACGACGGGTTGAGCCGGAGCCTATCTGGGATTGTGGCGTGGGTGCTGTCACCGCAGAAACGCAGGCCTTGAACCTGCGACACATGGAGTTCGGAATGACTATTTTCACAACACGGCGGCAACTGCTTGCAACATCAGCTGGTTTCGGCGCCCTTCTGGCTGCGCCAGCCATCGTCAGGGCACAGACCGACAAGGTTCTCAACCTTTACTCATCGCGCCATTACGACACCGACGAAGCGCTTTACACGAACTTCACGCAATCGACCGGCATCAGGATCAACCGCATCGAGGCCGCTCCCGATGCCCTGATCGAGCGCATGCGGGCTGAAGGCGCGAACAGTCCTGCCGATGTGTTCATTTCTGTCGATGCGGGCCGAATCGAGCGGGCCCGCGAGCTTGGCCTGCTGACACCTGTCAACTCGGAGGCGCTGGTCACGCGCATTCCGGCCAACCTGCGCGATCCTGACGGCCACTGGTTCGGATTTTCAACACGCGCACGCGTCATCGTCTACAACAAGGACAGGGTGAACCCTGCCGACCTTTCGAGCTATGAAGATCTTGTGAATGCCCGCTGGAAGGGCAAGTTCCTGACCCGCTCATCGACCAACATCTACAGTCAGTCTCTCACCGGTTCCGTTCTTGCCGCACGTGGCGAGGCCGCAACGGAGGCCTGGGCAAAGGGTCTTGTCGCCAATTTCGCGCGCCCTCCGCGCGGCGGCGACACCGACCAGATCCGCGCGGTTGCGGCCGGGGAAGGTGATCTTGGATTTACCAACACATATTACGTCGGCAACATCATCCGCAAGCCTGCGGCTGCGGACCAGGGCGTCATCGAGAAAATCGGCGTGTTCTTCCCCAACCAGGCTGATCGCGGCACCCATGTCAACATTTCGGGCGGCGGGCTTTGCGCCTCCTCAAAGAACAAGGAGGCCGGCATCCGCTTCCTTGAGTATCTGCTGTCGGAGCCGGCGCAAAAATTCCTGGCAGAAGGCAACGACGAATATCCGGTCGTGGCAGGCCTTGCACCGCCCACATCCGTTGCGCGCTTTGGCACCTTCAAGGCCGACCAGCTCAACGCACGCGTCTTTGCACGCAACAACGCTCAAGCCTTGCAAATCATGGATCGTGCAGGCTGGAAGTAAGACTTCATGACTGAACCAACGCTGCTTGCTCAGCCATCGACAGGCTCGGTGGCGAGCCACCTTGAGCCTGGCCGCGCCGAAGCGCGGCCAGCGCTGTTCGTGCAGGTGTGGAGAGAGATGTCGCCGCTGACGATCGCCGCGCTCGTTATTGCAGCCATCGTCGGACTTCCGTTGTTCAGCCTGGCTCTGAGCCTGACGCAGACCGGGGCCGGCAGCATCCAGCACCTTGTCGACACGCTCATGCTCGAAGCCGTGCTCAACACGCTCGGCCTCATGCTCTTCGTCGGTGCAGGTTGCGCCTTGATCGGCGTGACGACGGCCTGGCTGGTCACGGCCTTCAAGTTCCGGGGGTCACGCACGCTGGAGTGGATGCTGCTTCTGCCCCTCGCCATGCCGGCCTACATCATCGGCTATGCGTACACCGACGCGCTCGCCTTCTCCGGGCCGCTGCAATCTTCACTGAGGGCTGCATTCGGCTGGTCCAGGTCCGATTACTGGTTTCCGGACATCCACAGCCTGTGGGGTGTCAGCCTGATGCTGACACTCGTGCTGTATCCTTACGTCTACATGCTGGCACGCGCGGCCTTTGTGGAGCAATCCGCCTGCATCATGGACGCATCGCGCACGCTTGGCGGCAACATGCGCGAGAGTTTCTGGCGGATAGCCCTTCCCCTTGCACGCCCTGCGATTGCAGCCGGCATCGCGCTGGCGTTGATGGAGGCGCTGGCTGACTTCGGCACCGTGCAGTACTTCGGCATCACGACCTTCACCACAGTGATCTATCGCACCTGGTTCGGCATGGGAGACCGCATCGCCGCCGCACAACTCGCCACGGCACTGCTATGCTTCGTGCTGGCATTGCTGGTGCTCGAACGGTCATCACGCGGATCGCGCCGGTTTGGACGGACATCGAAGCGCGAGCGCATCATTGGAGCAAAACGGCTGGCGGGCTGGCGTGCAGCCTGCGCCGCATGTGCTTGCACCTTGCCAGTCGTGCTGGGCTTTGCTGTCCCGGTGGTGATCCTTGCGCGGCTGCACTGGAGTGGAGGCGATCCATTCTTCGGAACACGCTTCCTGCAGTATGCCGGCAACTCTTTCCTCCTGGCGACCTTGGCTTCAGGTGTCATTGTGGCCGCAGGGGCGCTGCTGGCCTATGTGCTGCGCGTCTCCCGATCGCGGATCGGCTCTGCCGCCGTCAGGTTCGCAACCCTTGGATATGCCATTCCAGGCACGGTTGTCGCTGTCGGCGTCCTCATCCCCCTCGGGATCTTCGACAATGCGCTGGATGGCTTCATGCGCAGCACATTCGGGGTCTCCACGGGCCTCATTCTCAGCGGAACGCTGGTCGCGCTGGTCTTTGCCTATCTTGTCAGGTTTCTCGCCATTGCCACAGGCGGTATCGAGGCAGGCTATGCGCGCATCGGCATGAACGTGGATTTTGCGGCCCGCACACTGGGCTCGACGCAAGGCGCGGTGGCGCATCGCATTCATGTCCCGATGCTGCGCCGCTCCCTGCTGACGGCGGGTCTCGTTGTGTTCGTCGACGTCATGAAAGAACTGCCTGCCACACTGATCGTGAGGCCGTTCAACTTCGACACGCTCGCCGTGAGGGTCTACCAGTTGGCATCCGATGAACGCCTGGCGCAATCATCGACAGCGGCACTCACCATCGTTGCCATCGGGCTGATCCCGGTGCTGCTGCTGACCCGGGCCACGCGGCGGCAGGACTGACGCCGGACAACAGGCCGTTTGTCACGCCGCCTTGGCTCGCGCCATGTCCACAGTGAACGCGCCCTCTGTCTTGGCCTTGACCTCGTCAAGGGTCACGCCGTCGGCCAGTTCAACCAGTGTCATGCCGCCCTTTTTCCTGTCGATGGCGAACACGGCCAGATCGGTAATCACCAGATCGACCACCCCCGCCCCGGTCAGCGGCAGATTGCACGCCTTGAGCAGCTTGGACTCGACCGAACCATCCTTGTTCCGGGCCTCATGCTCCATGACCACCACGACCTTCTTGACGCCGGCCACCAGATCCATCGCGCCGCCCATGCCCTTGACCATCTTGCCGGGGATCATCCAGTTGGCGAGATCGCCATTCTGGGAGACCTGCATGGCACCCAGGATCGACAGGTCGATATGGCCGCCGCGGATCATGGCAAATGAATCGGATGACGAGAAATAGCTTGTGGTCGGCAGTTCGGTGATGGTCTGCTTGCCCGCATTGATGAGGTCGGGATCAACCTCGTCGTCATAGGGGAACGGGCCCATTCCGAGCATGCCGTTCTCGCTCTGCAACTGCACGTTCATCCCGGCAGGGATGTAGTTCGACACCAGTGTCGGAATGCCGATGCCGAGATTCACGTAATATCCGTCCACCAGCTCCTGCGCTGCACGGGCTGCCATCTGTTCGCGGGTCCAGGCCATGTGTCGTCTCCTCGTGTGGAATGTCAGGCAGCTTCGCGCTTGCGGACGGTGCGCTGCTCAATGCGCTTCACCGGGTCTGCCAGCTTGATCATGCGCTTCACATAGATGCCGGGCGTGTGCATGTGGTCGGGGTCGATCTCCCCCACATCCACGAGATGCTCGACCTCGGCCACGGTCACCTTGGCGGCAGATGCCATCATCGGGTTGAAGTTGCGGGCTGTCTTGCGGTAGACGAGGTTGCCCTCGGTGTCGCCTTTCCAGGCATGGATGATCGCCAGATCGGCGAACAGGCCACGTTCCATGACATATCTGGCACCATCAAACTCGCGGATTTCCTTGCCCTCGGCCACGAGTGTTCCGACACCCGTCTTGGTGAAAAATGCCGGAATGCCGGCCCCGCCAGCCCGGATACGCTCGGCCAACGTACCTTGGGGATTGAACTCGATCTGGAGTTCCCCGGCCAGATACTGTGTGGCAAATGTCTTGTTCTCGCCAACATAGGAGCTGATCATCTTTGCGACTTGCCGTGTTTCCAGCAGGACACCAAGACCGATGCCATCCACGCCGGCATTGTTCGAGACGATGGTCAAACCTTTCACGCCGCTGTCGCGGATGGCTGCAATCAGGGCTTCCGGAATGCCGCACAGTCCAAAACCACCTGCCATGATCATCATGTCATCGTGCAGCAGCCCGGCCAGAGCTGCCACCGCGTCAGGAAACACCTTCTTCATGCCGGAGATCTCCATTGTT
>JANMHN010000102.1:0-2229 GCA_031375185.1 Allobosea sp.
CTGCATGAACCCCTCTCCTGACCACGCGCATCCGAGATGACAAGCGAGCACTGGCGCGCATCGGATGACGAAATCGCTGCACTGGTCGATGCCCGGCATGGCGACCCGTTCGCCCTGCTCGGCCTCCATCACTGCAGCCAAGGCCTCGTCATCAGGGCTTTCGTGCCCCATGCCGAGATGCTTGATGCCATCGGCCTGACGGGCCATGTTCTGATACGCCTGGACCGGCGCCATGATGCGGGCTTCTTCGAGGGACTGATGCCAGACAAACCTCGAAAGGCAGGGCAGGCAGCAGATGGCGGGGCAGACCGCCTGCGCTATCGGCTGAGAGCCACCAACGCATCCGCGCAATGGGCTGTGCCTGAGCCTTATGCCCATGCGCCCGTGTTGGGAGACATGGACGACCACCTTCTGGTCGAAGGCACGCACCGCACGCTTTACAGGCGGCTCGGCGCACACCTGATGAGCCATGAAGGGGCTGATGGCGTCCATTTCGCGGTCTGGGCACCCCATGCAGCCCGTGTCTCGGTAGTGGGTGATTTCAATGACTGGGATGGCCGCAGACATCAGATGCGCAAGCGCCTGACGTCCGGGCTTTGGGAAATCTTCGCGCCCGAGGTGACGGCAGGCACAGCCTACAAATACGAGATCATCAGCGCTGACGGCCGGTTATTGCCGCTGAAAGCCGACCCGATGGGCTGGCAGGCCGAAATGCGGCCCTCGACGGCCTCGCTGGTGGCAAGGCCTAGCGAGCACGTCTGGACGGATGCAGACTGGATGGCGAGACGCGCCGGCACGGACCAGCGGCGCTCGCCGATGTCGACCTATGAGGTGCATGCCGGCTCATGGCGGCGGCGCGGCGACGGCAGTTTCCTCAGCTATGACGATCTGGCCAAAGAACTGGTGCCCTATGCGGCCTGGATGGGGTTCACCCATATCGAGCTGATGCCGATGTCCGAACATCCGCTCGATGCGTCCTGGGGTTATCAGCCGATCGGCCTGTTCGCACCGTCCAGCCGCTTCGGCGATCCGGACGGGTTTCGGCGCTTCGTCGATGCCGCGCACCGTGCCGGCCTTGGCGTGATCATCGACTGGGTGCCCGCTCATTTTCCGGTCGATGTGCATGGCCTTTCGCAATTCGACGGCACGGCGCTGTATGAGCATGCAGACCCGAGGCGCGGGTTCCATCCTGACTGGAACACTGCGATCTACAATTTCGGGCGGCCAGAGGTGGCCAGCACCCTGACAGCCAACGCGCTGTACTGGTTCGAGGAGTTCCATGTCGATTGCCTGCGCGTCGATGCTGTCGCCTCGATGCTGTACCTCGACTACTCGCGCAAGAGCGGCGAGTGGCTGCCCAATGCCCAAGGCGGCAACCAGAACCTCGAGGCGGTCCGCTTCCTGCAACAGGTCAACACGCTGGCCTATGGGGAGCATCCCGGCATTGCCATGATCGCCGAGGAATCCACCGCCTGGCCCGGCGTGTCGCAGCCGGTGCATGCCGGGGGCCTTGGTTTCGGCTTCAAGTGGAACATGGGCTGGATGAACGACACGCTGCGCTCCATGAGCATGGATCCGGCCCACCGGCGCTGGCACCATGACCAGATGACCTTCGGCCTGGTCTATGCCTTCAGCGAAAATTTCGTGCTGCCGCTGTCCCATGACGAGGTTGTCCACGGCAAGGGCACCATCCTGGGCCGCATGCCGGGCGATGACTGGCAGCGTTTTGCCAATGTCCGGGCCTACTACGGCTTCATGTGGGGGCACCCCGGCAAGAAGCTGCTGTTCATGGGCCAAGAGTTCGCGCAAGCACGTGAGTGGAACCATGATGTCAGCCTTGACTGGCATCTGACCCATGAGCCGCTGCATGGCGGCGTGCAGAGGCTGGTGCGTGACCTCAACCACCTGCATTGCCAAGTCCCCGCCTTGCACAGGCTTGATTGCGAGGCGGCGGGCTTCCGCTGGATCGTGGCGGATGATGCCGACCAGTCGGTGCTGGCCTGGCTGAGGTTTGCCGATGACGGCTCCCCACCGGTGGCCGTGATCTGCAACTTCACGCCTGTGCCGCGCCATGGCTACCGCATAGGACTGCCACATGCCGGGCGCTGGCGCGAGGTCATGAACACCGACGCCGATATCTATGGCGGCTCGGGCCTTGGCAATGCGGGTGCTGTCATGGCGACAGGCCAGCCCTGCCATGGCTTTGCCGCATCGGCAGACCTGATCATT